>JBJSZW010000097.1:0-3788 GCA_046090565.1 Gammaproteobacteria bacterium | reverse complement strand
ATATCAACAACTTTTATACTAAGCTTATTTGCTGCGTGACAAAGTGCATAGCCATATATGTTGTAATAAGCGACAATATAGACTTTTTTTATTTTAAAAAAAAGCATGATTGCTTGAAAAAACAGTGAAAGTATAAGCATATTGAAATATAGTATACATAGATTTTTTGATAATATAAGATCATTATTTAAAGAAAAATCGCTCAAAAAATTACGTATTATTTGTATGTTATTTTCATTTAAAACTGGTTTTTTGAAAAAAAGACAATAAACTCGCGCCAATAAATAAGAAGTTCTCTCTAAAAAATTTAATGGGTAGCTTTTCGTATAAAGATTCGTGTCTGTAGGCTTATTAACATCGATCATAATTGTACTGATGGATCTTGACTGATAGTAATATCTCAAAGGATCAAGAAATTTGTCACATGATTTGTTTTGAATAAAACTTCTTGAAACGCCATCCCCAACTAGCAATACTGGTATAGATCTGATATTCAACATATTCTTCACAAAAATATCAATAAGCTGATATATTCCAATTATAAATCCATTTAAAATTGTACAAGTTTTTTTAGCAAAAATTACTAAAGAGTTTTTTTTTGGTGAACAACTTTCCATGTCACTTTTTACAATATTTTGTTGGTATTCCTTTCTTGATTCGCATATAATATCATGGAGACAGTTCCTGATGTATATCCACAAATTAAGCTGATTAACGCTCCATGTTTTTACATCTAACTTGTTTTCAAGTATTTTGATCAAATCACCAATATCTTTATTAGTGTACAATCCAGTAATAAATTTATTATTCTTCATTTATCTCTCTAAAAGAAAAAGATTCCCCCATTTTAATTGTGGATCTGGCCCTTTTGCCTAGTATTTTATTGAAATTTTTTGGACTTATTCCATACCCTGGCCTAATAATCTTTATATTATCTTTTGTAAAAGTGTCACCAGCACTTATATCTTTTACTGCATAAATGCTTCTACGAAAAATCATGTTTTTTCTTTCAGAACCACTACGATCATAGTTAATCAGTCCTATTGCTAGCGCTGCATCCCTAGAGCTTGTGCATAATTGTTTTAACTCTTCAGGCTCTAAAGAAAATGCAGAATCAACCCCACCTTCAGCTCGCTTAAGGGTAAAATGCTTTTCAATCACAGCTGCACCTAATGCTGCTGCAGCGATAGAAACTGTTGTACCTAGGGTGTGATCTGAAAGACCTACTTTGCACATTGGAAATCTATTTTTTAGATCAAGCATAGTGGCCAGATTAGAGTGCGCTATGGGAGCTGGATATTCACTGACACAATGAAGCAGGGTCAAGTCAGTGCATCCGTGATTGAGAGCGATGTTAACTGCTTCTGTAATTTCCTCAAGAGATGCCATACCTGTAGACATGATCATAGGTTTTTTTAGTTTAGCCACGTATTCAATCAGGGGATAATGGACCAACTCAAAGGAGGCAATTTTGTAAAGGGGAGCTCCTAGAGACTCAAGAAAATCCACTGCCGTCTCATCAAAAGGGGTCGAAAAAATAGTAATCCCAATTTGTTTTGCATAATTAAATAGATCAGCATGCCACTCCCAAGGAGTATGGGCTTCTTTGTACAGATCATAAAGCTTATAACCATCCCAAAGCCCCCCGTTGATCAAAAAATCTGGGCCATCATGGTCAATTGTCATTGTATCAGCAGTGTAGGTCTGAATCTTAATTGCATCGGCACCAGCATCTTTTGCTGCTTTCATAATCGCAAAAGCACGATTTATATCGCCATTATGATTCCCTGAAAGTTCTGCAATAATATAAGGCTTAGTCATTTTTTTTCTCAATTTTAAGTGTATATGTGTGCCCATCTATAGTAAAAAAGGCAGGGTAATTGTCGTTATCAACAACTCTTAGGAGGTTAAATTGTTCGCGAATCGATCGATTAATCTCCAATTCACTATCTGCAGATGTTCTTCTCCTATAAAATGTGGAATCTCCCTGTTGAGGGACTGGTGGCAACACATCTCTATCTTGTAGAAACGTTAAGATTAATTTTTCAATTTCATGAGCCAGCATGCATCTAATTTCTGCTAACAACTCATATCCTGTAAGTTGCAGCTGTGACTTTACGAAGATTTTACCTGTGTCCAGACCTTCTTCCATTTCAAACATAACGATTGGAATAACATTTGATCCTTCTAGAATTTGCCACACCCACGGAGAAAACCCCTTACCTTTTGGTAGAGCACTGGCATGCACCACGAAAGAAATCAGTGCATTTTGGACGAAAGTTAGAGGAACAATTCTTGGGTAACTCAAATAAAATCGCACTGAATTATTTCTACAATGTTCATGTGAAAAAAGAATCTGTGCATCGATGCCCAATCTTAATAAGTCGCTGCACAGTTTTTCCGCGTAGGGCCTATACCACGTCTGTTTTCCAGTTACAACGTCAACACATTTATTCTCAGACCACATAGGACAAAATCTCGCTTGTCTTGGGTTGTATCGTAAACACTCTATCAGGAAAGGAATTGTCTGGCTGCAGTAATTCCATGGAAGCAACAATTAACTCAATGTTTTTGAATATTAAAGATTGATTGTCAGCAGTTTGAATCAAGACCTGAGGCAATCCAAGACACGCTCGTTCCCATACACTGCTTCCAGCGGCGCCAATGGCCAAATCAGCTTCCAACATCAATTGAGGCAAATTTGGGTTCACATGAATTGTACTGTCGTTTGCCATGGTCGCTAAATAGGTCTCTACACTCTCACGATTCTTAGAAGCAAACCCCAATACAACATCAATCGCTCCTTTAAAGCCTGATTCTTTTATCATCTCAAGAGCCTGAAGGGTAAAATTTTTTGGATCACTCCCCCCTAAAGAAACGAGGATTCTTTTAATTTCTTGTTTTGCTTTTCTTTTTTCAAGGGCCTGAGGTCGTAATGCACGGATCTCTTTTCTGATGAGAGCATAGTCTGATCCAGCTAATATCCTACAATGGTTAGGTACAAGAGACTGATAATCTTTGGCATCCCGCCCATAGGTCTGATCCAAAAGGATATCACACTCATGGGGCCTATTGGCCAAATCATCAATCACCATAATCTTGTTGGTATAGGCCCTGAACCGACCCTCATAGGCTGCATCATACTCATAACCATCAAATACAAGTAAATCAGACTTTTGAGGATTAGTATTAAACTGATATGGATCGATACGCCCAAATTTGGATAGATGGGGTATAAAATCGTAAGTTAATGCCTTTGTTATGATCTTGCAATCCCACCCCAAGTCGACAAGTTCATCAGCAATAACTGTTGACCTTATGGCATGACCTGCTCCAATTTCAGGTGATGCTTCAAACCGGAAAAATGCTTTTTTTCTCATTGCTTATTTAGACAACCCAATTGAAAAACATCCGTTCGCTTGCCATTACTAAGTTCATAATGATTTTTAAAAATACCTTCTAATTGAAACCCAGATTTTAAAAATGCCTTGAGGGAAGCTATGTTATCCGAATACATACCGGCTGTTAATTTTTTTAATCCGATTGTATCAAAGGCATAATTCTTTAATAAATTAATTGCTTGCATCCCATATCCTTTGCCCTGGCTATTACGGGAACCGAGAAACAATGAAATTGATGCAAGATAATGCGTAGTATTTATGAAACCCAATTTAATATTACCGATATGTTGTCCTGAGTATAGAAATATACCTAGCAATGGCTTTGTTGCATAATCACGTTTTTGAGTCAAAAATCTTCGCATAATCGACTTCCTTATGCAGCATAAC
>JBJSZW010000096.1:0-13990 GCA_046090565.1 Gammaproteobacteria bacterium | reverse complement strand
GAGGATATTTCAAGCATTATACACGGCATTGAATTTAAACAACAAATGCAAAGGTTCATCCCGCTTGATGTTCAAGAAAGAACTTTACAGCGGGATCAATTTTATATTGTAATTAATAATGAAATAACTAAATTATTTAAGGATTTATATCATGAAATTATTACGTGGCAGTAGTTATCCAGAACGGGATTGCTTACAATTTTTACCATTGGAATAAGATCTTGTTCAGACATTGGTTAAGTACAGCACAGGCTTGTGATTTTTCAGAAATAGTTTTGAAAAACGCCATAGAAGATTTAATCGGAAGAATTTCAAAGGCCATTGAAGTGCTTGCCTCTAGATTGCCGCCCAAATTTCCAGAAAATATTTTTGAAGCCATTACCCAGGGTATGCTTGCAGCCACAGAAACAATAAAAGCAGGAATTAAAATTAAAAAAGATACAAAAATTCTTAAAAATCAATGCTGTTCAATGTCTTTGTTGAAATATAGGCTGCATTTCGCACTTGAATTAGCGATATTTTAATTAAGTGTAATGCTGCCAATTTTTCGGAACGGACTATACTTAGGTATTTTTGATCATATCCAAAACCGACTTAATTATTACATTTGTTTTTGAACTCACTTGATTTATATTAGCCACTAAAGTAATTTGATGTAAATCACTTATCTTAAGATCCCATAATTTATAATTTACAGCTTCTAAGTCAACATCTTTTGATAATAGAAATAAATTTTTTCCTTTAATTAAGGCTTCTTTTTTAGTCCAGAATTCGAAAAATTTATCTCTTAAATCAAGATTTTTTAATTGATTTAAAATAGCTATTTGTTCGGTGCCAAACAAGGCTTTTGCTATCTTTAAATAATTTACGGGCTTTAATTTATATTCTACATCGATTCCTAATTCTATTTTTTTTGAAATTGCCCAAACTATTAAGTTTTTGGTATGCGATATATTAAAAAACAACTGATCTTTTAAATTTAGATTACTAATATAAGGCTTTCCATGCTCAGTCACTGAAAATTCTAATGCTTGGGGTTGGATTTTCAAATAAGCCCCTAGAATAATTCTGGTTACAGCACGGGTGATTAGATATTGATGTTTTTTTTCTATGATTATTAATTTTTCATGTTTTATTTTTTCTTGTTCATCTAATAAACTAAAATAATAATCCAATAATTTTTGATCACTGATTTCAGAATCATTCAGGTACCAAACGGCTATGTCTTGATCGCGTATATTCAGCATTTTATTATTTAAAGTGTTTATTGCACAGGAAATCATTGGTAAATCAATGCTGTGTATGAGATTAAGGTTTGTTTTACTCTTCTTCACCCGCTTTTTCTGGCAAGAATCCACCGGCCTGCATTTGCCAAAGCCTTGCATAATGTCCGTTCGGTTGTTTTAAAAGCTCTTCGTGCGTACCGTCTTCAACCACATGGCCTCCATGGAATACTAACACTCTGTCCATGTCTGATAAGGTAGATAAGCGATGCGCAATCACAATGCTGGTTCTATTTTGCATCACATAAGAAACACTTTCCTGGATTTTCTTTTCTGTTACAGAATCTAAGGCGGAAGTCGCTTCATCTAAGATTAGAATTGGAGAATTTTTTAAAATAGCTCGAGCAATGGCGATTCTTTGTCTTTGTCCGCCAGAGAGTTTTATGCCACGTTCACCCACAATGGTATTGTAACCATGCTCTAATTTTTCAGCAAAATCATGGCAGTGAGCACGCAAAGAGGCCTGCATCACTTCTTCATCTGTAGCGTCTAATTTGCCATAGCGAATATTTTCTATTAAAGAACGATGAAACAAAAGTGGTTCTTGAGGAATCACTGCAATTTGGGATCGTAAACTATCCTGGGAAACTTGTGCTATATCTTGACCATCTATCAATATTTTTCCAGCTGCGATATCAAAAAATCTTAAAACAAGATTCACAAAAGTTGTTTTTCCACTGCCAGAAAAACCAACCAAACCTACTTTTTGTCCGCCTTCTATTTTAATGGTTTTATCTCGAAATATATTTTTTCCACGCTCGTAATGGAAACTGACTTTATCAAATAAAATTTCACCACGGCTAATATTTAGAACTTTAGCATTCGCAATATCTGAAATTTCATGCGGTGCACTCACTAAAGACAGAGCCTGATTACAAGTTCCTACTTCCTGAGAAAACATGACAAAATGGCTAGCCAAATACCACAGACCTTGAATAACATTGATAGCCACAGACAAAACAAAGGCAAAATCACCGACAGTCACTTTATTCTCAATCCTCAGTTGAATTAAAAGCCCCAACATAAAGACCAAAAGCACCGTGACCTGCACACCCTGGATCAGTTTCATACGAGTCATATAACTTTGTAGGGCTTGATCTTTGAGTAAATTATCTCTTAGATAGCTGTCTAGATAGTTATTCTCAAAAGCCCGACGCGAAAATAACTTAACGCCCATGATATTACCAACCACATCCACAATTTTACCCATGGCCTTGCTTCTGGATTCGGAAAAAATTTGGGACAATCTGTGCGCTGTTTTAGATTGCCAGAATACAACAGCAATGAAAAAAATCACCCAAATCACAAATAAAATTGCAAAACTCGGATGAACGAAATACATACTGGCAGTAGCCATAATGAGCGATGTAATTTGCAGGACAACGGTTTCCATCACTATGATTGTAATGTTCTCTATGCCACGGGACATGTCTCCTATTTTATTACCAATGCTGCCGGCAAAGTTTTTTTGGAAAAACCCATAGGAATGCAAACTGACATAATCAAAAAGGCGAGCTGTAACGTTTTTCTTAATATGCGGCATGATTTTTAACATCAAATAATCGTACAAACGCCAGCATAAATCCAAGAGCTGATACAAGACCGCAAATAAAATACTGGGCCAAAGCAAGACATCCCACAGGCCTGCTTGATTGCCCTGTTCCCCTTTGAAAGTTTCCACTGCATCCAGAATCACTTTCATCATATAGGGGCCTAAGAAATTATTGTTCACTGCATTTAATACAATGACGACAAAAATAGCCCACAAATATTTACTATAAGGCTTAATAAAATGCCAAATAAATTGAGGTAAAGTTTTTGGGAAGCGTAGGCTTAAATTTTCCACTAAATTAACCCTTTTTGTAGGTTTCCGGTAAAAGAATAGACAAAAGACCAGCAAAAAACATGGCCAAAGGCAACAACGAAAGCGCTGTGTTATACTCTGTTATGGTTGCGGTAACGGCATGGCTTGAATCCGTTCCGGTGAGTAAATCTAAAATCCATCCCACGATGGGTTGCAATAAAGCCCCCCCCAGCATCACCAACATATTCGTAAACGAGGCCGCTGTTGCACTGTACTCATTGGCTGTAATATCGTTGCTCACCGCAAATACTAGTATTTCTACACTGGCAAAAAAAGAAGACAAAAACAGTAGAATTATGACTAGATAAGGATTTTCTGGTTGATAATACAAAAGACTGGCTAAAAATAAACAAGAGCACATCGAACCCAATAAAAGCGGAATGCGTCGTGAAGACATTCTATCCGATACCAAGCCCCAAATAGGCCCCCCCACAGCAAACCCTACAAGGGCTACCGAAGCGGCTTGGGCAGCAGTGGATGGATCAAAACCCAGGACTTTTAAATAAGGCACCGCCCAAAGTTCTGCAAATACGGAAATAGGCAAATAAGTAATTGCACCAATCAAACCATTGATCCAAAATGTGGGATTTTTAATCATTTTCCCAGATAGATATTTTAATATCTGCTTTATTTTTAAATCCAAAGCTTGGGCTATCCTTGCTTGTTTAAGTGCTTCCGTTTTTGAACAATGATCTTGAACACAAGTCCAAGTAATCAAAGCAATTCCAAAACCTAGGAATGCAGACCCCCATAGGGTTTGTTGCCAACCAAACTTTTCAACCAGGTATGTCATAGACGTTAAACCCAAAACACCACCCACCATGCCCAAAGTAGTACAAATACCGGCTGTAAGTGCAAAATAACGTTCTGGCAGCCAATTAGATGCCAACTTTAAAACCCCTACATAACCAAAGGCAGATCCAAAACCCACCAAAAAGCGCCCCAATTGAGCCAAACCTAAATGGCTATTGTTTGAAAAAAGCAAGGTACCCAAAAAACAGAAAAAACAAGCCAAAGTTAGAACTTTACGGGGGCCAAAACGATCCATGGCAATACCCGCAGGAATTTGCATGGGCGTATACGCATAATAATAAAAACCCGCTAAATTACCGAATGCAGCTTGGGAAAGAGAAAAAGTGGATTTGAGTTGTTCAGCCATCACACTGGGTGCTACACGCAAATAATATTCGTAGCAATAAAAAAGGGCACCAATTACGCAAAGTAGGATTCCAAAAAGGGTGAGTCGATCTTTGTAGACACTGCTGTTTTCGGTATCTAATGCCAAGCTAGACATTGTGAGAAACTACCCCCTATCGGCTGAATCATTTGATCTTACCATGAGTTGATTAACTTAACAATAGAAGGTACACTAGGGCCAGATGATATTTCCTAGTGTCGGGGCGTGGCGCAGCCTGGTAGCGCACATGCATGGGGTGCATGGGGTCGGAGGTTCAAATCCTCTCGCCCCGACCATAAAGATGGTACCATTGTTAAATGCAAAGGCCATTCAGCCATTGTCAACAACCAAAAATTATATTTGGATGGTGCTGAACTCAGCATGGACGATCCACGAATTATCTCCATCGATGTTTCACAACAAAAGCAAAACTCTGAAACACCTCTATTTAAGAAATAAAATTTAAGCGGTTGTTGGGAAAAACGATTAAAAATAATCCTTTAAAAAAAAAGAGCTGTGCTTATAAGACTAATATAACCCAATGCGTTATCAATTTGCTCTAAGCTCATTTAGAATTTAAACCTTATTGCTTAATTTGAACCGGGAACTTCGCACGAATCCAAGCAACCAGACCCATCATTTCTTGGCGAGCCGCAGGTTCTGCAAGGGATTGGCTATAGCTTTTCATAAAATTAATGCCTGGGTTCATCTTTTCAGCTTCGGCTTTTAATTGCTCTAAGGTTCCGGGTTCTACTTGGTATAAAGCAGTAACCGCATAATCCCCAGAAGGCAATTGGGAAGCAGTCCAGGCTGCTTGATCTTTCTTTGGTCTTAATTCAAAGATGTTATTGATCAATTCTGAAGACAGCCCCAAACTTGAATTTTGTTCAAATCGTTTGATTTTGGCTTCTTTCCAAGTCAGGCCTTCTTGTTGAAGATAGGCATTTAATTCTTCTGGTTTCAAGGCCTGTAATTTAGCAAACAGGGCCTGACCTCTATTTTTTACAGCTTCTTGAGTTTTGTTTTCTTTCAATGTTGCCATGATTGGATTTGAAACTTCAGCTAAGCTTTGTTGAACGCTGGCCTGTTTTTCTTTGACCCTAAATACCACATAATGCGTAGGACTGATGGCCACTGGGCTACTATTTTGTTGATCCTGATAGGCCGTTTTTTCAAAGGCCTTGGTTCTTATTTCTGGATTCGCCAAAATGCCATTACCAGCTTGCTGTTGCTGGGCTGCAATATTTTGGCCTTGTAGAGCTTTTGGTTCTTCTGGCTCTTTGCTGAAAAATTCTGTTTCCGCAATTTTTAAGCCTAGGCCTTGAGAAACTGCATTCAAGCTTTCTGCATTTTCATAGCTTAAGTTTTTGAATTTTTCTATTTTTTCATTAAAAATTGTGGCGGCCTGTTCTGAACGGTATTTTTGCTCTATGCCCTCTTTGGCTTCTGCAAAAGTTTGCTGTTTCGCAGGTTTTTTCTCGTTTAATCTGATTATGTGATAGCCAAATTGCGTTTCAACAATGGGGCTGAGATCGCCTGCCTGGTTTAAGGCAAAAGCGGCTTCTCCAAACTCAGGAACCATACTTTCACGACTGAACCAACCCAAATCCCCACCTTGGGCTTTGGAACCCGTATCATCAGAGTATTGATTGGCCAACTGGCTAAAATCCGCACCTGCTTTTAAATCAGCCAATAGTTTTTCTGCTTGTTTTTTTGCATCTTCTGCTTTCAGCTCAGGCTTTTTACCAATCAAAATATGTTGTGCTTTGATTTGTGCTGGATGCGTATAAAAACTTTTATTTTGTTCATAAACCGTTTTTAAATCGGCTTCTTGAACACTTAATTCTTTGGCGATGGCATCTCGATTCAATTCGACATAAGCTAGTTTGATTTTTTCCGGCAAGACAAAATCTGCTTGATGTTCTAGGTAATAGGCCTGTACTTCCGCTTCACTCACCTGAATACTTTCCGCCACCTTAGATTTTGGCATGAGCACATAGCCTATCTTTCTGGCTTCGTTATAAATACTCGCATTTAATTTTAATTCTGGCTCTGTTATAAAGGCGGATTGACTAATACCTTGTTGAAAATAGTACTGCAGGACATTTTTAGCCACATTGCTTTGAAATTCTCGTTCTGTTTGCCCTACTTTTTGCAAATAAGCCTTGTATTTTTCTGAAGAAAATTTCCCATTTTCCTGAATGGCTTGGATTTCTGTTTTTATCAATTGATTGATCCATTCAGGGCTGATTTGAAAACCCAGGTGCTCTAAGCCTGCTGAAAGCTGAAGCTCTATCGCCAAGCTTTCCAACAACATGCGTTTGTGCTGTTCTTGTTGCTGAGGATTAGCTTCTTTAGCACGTGGCTCTTGGGCCAATATATTTTCGTAGATTTTTGAAAATTCAGCATGACTGATAGATTTTGAGCCTACTTGAATCAGTGCGTTACTGGATAATCTATTAGAAAAAAAATCATTCATGCCCCAGGCAAAAAACATGACCCCTGCCAAGCCTAGCACTGATATTGCTATAACGTTACGACCCTTGTCTCTGACGATCTGCAGCATGAAAATACCCATCCCTATTTATTTAAAAGTTTTAACAAAATAAAAGATTATTATACACCAGTGAAAAATAATTTGAAAAGAGTATTTATTTATATTTTATAAGATGAGTGACTTTATTTTACGGCTGCCTTGATTACGGCTGGCTTGCCATCCGAAGCTTGAAGAGCATAGGATGGCGGAGCGGACGGGACTCGAACCCGCGACCCCCGGCGTGACAGGCCGATATTCTAACCAACTGAACTACCGCTCCGTAAATGAACCTCTATCAAACTATTGAAACTTGGTGGGTGCTGAGGGGTTCGAACCCCCGACCCTCGCCTTGTAAGGGCGACGCTCTCCCAGCTGAGCTAAGCACCCCAAGTTATAAACTCTTTAATTTTAGCAAAAACCCTTGAGGTTATTAGGCTTCTACTAATTCTTCTGATGCTATTTTTCCTGTTAGGACCGCATCTTTCAGCTGTTTACCTGCTTTAAACACAGGAACTTTTTTCGCAGGGATCTGCATCAAAGCACCTGTTTGTGGATTTCTTGAAGTTTTTGCAGAACGTTGGGCTTGTTTAAAAGTCCCGAACTTTAAAAAAGTCACTTCATCCCCTTTTGCTAAAGACTCACAAATGGTCTGTAGCATAACATCCAATGTTTTGCTGATAGCACCTTTGGATAAACCAGTACCCTTGGATGATATGGCATCTATAAATTGTGATTTATTCACGCATTGTCTCCTTTGTTTACAACGCTTGGGCTTAACATAGGGTCAGAGGATAAACCAATAGACTCAGGCTGTCAATACCCTGTTTTAAATTTTTTAAATATTTTTTATTTTCTTGCTTTCTTTTTTTCGACCTGAATCAAAGCATGTTTCCAAACTTCTTTGATTTTGGAAACTGGAATGATTTTTAGGCCCTTGTAAACCAGATCTGGAATTTCTTTCAAGTCTTTGAGATTGTCTTTAGGTATCAAAACCCGTTTGATACCAGCTCGTCTGGCTGCTAGAAGCTTTTCTTTCAAACCACCTATGGCTAGCACCTGCCCGCCTAGAGTGATTTCTCCTGTCATCGCTAAATCACTGGATACTTTTCTGCCTGTAAAAGCTGAAGTGAGCGCTGTACACACAGCAATACCTGCACTAGGGCCATCCTTAGGAGTGGCGCCCTCCGGTAAATGCACGTGAATATCATACTTTTCATAAAAATCTGGTGCGAGATCTAGGAATTGGTAATGGGCTCTCACCACAGTGAGTGCAGCTTGAATGGATTCCTGCATCACATCGCCTAATTTACCTGTACAAGTGATCTTAGCCTTGCCTGGCACAGTCTTTACTTCGATGCTGAGGATATCGCCACCAACTTCTGTCCAGGCCAGACCGGTTACCTGCCCAACCAAATCTTCAGATTCTGCTTGGCCATAATGAAATTTTTGAACACCCAAATAATTTTCTAAATCTTTAACACCAATGCTCAAACCTATAGACGTCGATTTGGATCTGGTTTTGGAAGTCAAAAGCTTTCGAACCACTTTTCGACAAATTTTTGCTAATTCTCTTTCTAAGTTACGCACACCAGCTTCCCGGGTATAGTAACGAATAATTTCTAAAACAGATGCTGGAGGCAAAATTAATTCTTCATCTGCCAGGCCATTGATTTTTTTTTGTTTTGGGATTAAGTGGGCCTTCGCAATTTCTAATTTTTCATCTTCTGTATAGCCTGAAAGACGAATAACTTCCATCCGATCCAAGAGCGGCAAGGGCATGTTTAGGGTATTGGCTGTTGTTACAAACATCACATCTGATAAATCATAATCTAGTTCTAAGTAATGATCGTTAAAAGCCTTATTTTGTTCTGGATCCAAAACTTCCAGCAAAGCTGATGCAGGATCACCCCTGAAATCCACAGACATTTTATCTATTTCATCCAATAAAATCAGAGGATTTTTCACGCCTACTTTGGCCATGGTTTGCATGATTTTACCCATTAAAGCACCGATGTAGGTTCTGCGATGCCCTCGAATTTCAGCTTCATCTCGCACACCACCTAAAGCAATACGCGCATATTTGCGCCCAACAGCCTTGGCAATGGATTGCCCCAAAGAGGTTTTGCCCACACCAGGTGGCCCTACCAAGCACAAAATCGGGCCGCTGATTTTTTGAACTCGCTTTTGAACAGCCAGAAATTCCACCACACGTTCTTTAACTTTTTCTAAGCCATGGTGCTCTTGGTTTAAAATGCTTTCTGCATCTGATAAACTGATTTCCTGACCTTCAGTTTTATGCCAAGGCAAAGACAAAATAGCATCCACATAATTACGAATCACAGTCGCTTCTGCCGCCATGGGCGGCATCATTTTTAATTTTTGAATTTCGCTTCTGGCTTTTTCATGTGCTTCTTTCGGTAGTTTTGCTTCTTCTAGTTTTTTTTTGAGCTGTTCTACTTCATTCGAAAATTCATCTGTATTATTCAAGACCCCTAATTCTTTTTGATAGGCCTTTATTTTTTCATGTAAATAATATTCACGATGGGATTTTTCTACATTTTTCTTTAAACTGGCTTCTACTTGATGTTCTATTTCTAAAATTTCAAGTTCAGATTCCAGAAGGACTAATAATTTTTCAATGCGATGACGCAAAGAACCCAAACTTAACAAAGCTTGTTTATCTACAATTTTAAGAGAAGTATGAGCCGTAATCAGATCGACCAAACGCACTGGATCTTCTATTGAATAAAAAGATCCCAATAATTCCAAAGGCAATTTTCGACTGAGTTTTACATAATTTTCAAAGCTATTGAGCAGGGTTTTTACCAAAGCTTCACGCTCTGGTTGATCCAAAATAGGATCAGTTTCTAAAGGCAGTACAGGCGCTTGAATATAGGCTGTTTTTGAATTTTTGGGGAGCTGTTTGTTCTCTTTTAAATTATTTTTTTTAGTTAAAATACAACCTCTTTGAAGGCCTTCAACCAATACTTTGGCTGTTCCATCAGGCAATTTCATCAACTGCAGAACATTAGCTATTGTTCCTACGGTATACAAATCTTCCAATTCGGGCTGATCGACATTAGAAGTTTTTTGCGTTAGAAGCATCACTAATTTACTGGTAGGATGATTGGCCGCGGCTTCAAAAGCTTCGATCGATCGCCCACGGCCAATGAATAAAGGCAGAACCATGTAGGGAAAAACGACCACATCCCGCAAAGGAATAATCGGCAACATTGCTACTTGATGCTCTGGCTGATCCTCTGGTAATACAGCAGGACCAGCATTTTCTATATCATCCTCTAAACCCATGATTTTGAGCTGGCCTTCTTCTTATTCGCTATTGGCGCGTCTTTCTAATTTATCATTAGAAGACTTATAAACCATGATTGGTTTGGTTTCACCTTTGACTACGGCTTCATCCACCACGACTTTTTCGATGCTCTGCATGGAAGGCAAATCATACATCGTATCTAAAAGCACATGCTCTAGAATAGAACGCAAGCCACGAGCCCCTGTTTTACGCTCCATGGCTTTCTTGGCCATGGCTCGCAAGGCCTCTACCCTGAATTCTACATCGGAATGTTCCATTTGGAATAACTTCTTGTACTGTTTGGTTAGCGCATTCTTGGGTTCAACCAAAATGCTAACCAAGGCATCTTCATCCAATTCTTCCAAAGTGGCTAGTACAGGCAAACGACCCACAAATTCTGGAATCAATCCGTATCGGATCAAATCTTCAGGTTCGACATTTCTTAAGGTTTCTGTTGCTGATTTTCGATCATCTTTGCTAACAATTTCTGCAGCAAAACCTATGCCGCTTTTTTCAGAACGTTGTCTTATGATTTTATCCAGGCCAGCAAAAGCACCACCGCAAATAAATAAAATCTTAGAAGTATCGACTTGCAAAAATTCTTGTTGGGGATGTTTGCGTCCACCTTGTGGTGGTACGGATGCCACCGTTCCTTCAATTAATTTTAACAAAGCCTGTTGAACCCCTTCACCAGATACGTCACGAGTAATTGAAGGATTCTCAGATTTTCTGGAAATTTTATCAATTTCATCAATGTAAACAATGCCTGTTTGGGCCTTTTCAACATCATAATCGCACTTCTGTAGCAATTTTTGAATGATGTTTTCAACATCTTCACCCACATAGCCTGCTTCCGTGAGGGTTGTAGCATCTGCAATGGTAAAAGGAACATCTAAAAGCCTGGCTAGCGTTTCCGCTAATAAGGTTTTACCGCTACCTGTCGGACCAATCAACAAAATATTACTCTTGCCGATTTCAATATCTTCTTCTTGAATGCTGTTGTTTCTTAGGCGTTTGTAATGATTATAAACAGCCACAGAAAGTACTTTTTTAGCATGCCCTTGACCAATCACATATTGATCCAAAATTTCTTTGATCTCGTGCGGGGTTGGTAGTTTCGCTATGCCTGTTGCTGTGGGCTTTTCATCAGCTTCTTCACGGATGATATCGTTACAGAGTTCAACACATTCATCGCAGACAAATACAGAAGGCCCTGCAATCAACTTTCTCACTTCATGCTGGCTTTTTCCACAGAAGGAGCAGTACAGTAGTTTCGTGTTATCACCTCTGGTTTTTTCAGCCATGTTCTTCTTCCCTCACTGCACGATGTTCAATGACAGAATCCACCAAGCCATAATCACAGGCATCCTGAGCGCCCATGAAATTATCGCGATCAGTGTCTCTTTTAATCGTCTCCATCGTTTGTTCGGTGTGTTTGGCTAAAATACCATTCAATTTTTCTCTCATCAATAAAATTTCTTTCGTATGTATTTCAATATCCGTCGCTTGACCTTGAAAACCACCCAAGGGCTGATGGATCATCACTCGAGCATGCGGCAAACAATGACGTTTGCCCTTGGCCCCACCGGCCAGTAAAACAGCTCCCATGCTACAAGCTTGACCAATGCACAGCGTTGAAACATTGGGTTTTATAAACTGCATGGTGTCGTAAATAGCCATTCCAGCCGTTACTGCACCACCCGGAGAATTGATATACAAATAAATATCTTTGTCTGGGTTTTCTGATTCTAAGTATAGTAATTGGGCTACGACCAAATTAGAATTATAATCTTCAACAGGTCCTACTAGAAACACCACTCTTTCTTTTAAGAGTCTGGAATAAATATCATAAGCCCTTTCACCTCTGGCTGTTTGTTCAACCACCATAGGGACCAAACCAATATTTTTGATCGACATTTTTGAGTGACTCCCGTATCAATACCTAAATAAATTTATAAGCTTGTGAAAATTTATCCCTTGAATAAATCCTCTAGGGACATGCTCTGAGCTTCAATTTGAACTTTTTCTAAAATGTACTCCACAGCTTGGTCAAATAAAACAGCACTTTGAACTCGGTGTAAAAGTTGAGGAGATTCATAATATACCTTTTGTACCATGTCTGTGTTACCAAATGATCTACCGATATCTAAAATCCTAGCATGAACTTTGTTGGAATCCAATTTTATTTCATATTGTTTGATCACTTCAGACAAAAGTAGACCTACCGCTACTCTTTTACGCGCTTCATCTTCAATGGCTGCTTGATCGTGATGAAAAACCTCACCGTGTTGATGCCCGCCTTGCTGGTGCATGTTCTGGTGAATTTCTTCTTTGTCCCGATCAACCAAAGCTTTTGGCAAATCCATAGGATGCTGGGCAACTAAAACCTCCAATAGATTTTCTTTGAATTTCAGAGCAATCTGAGAGTCTCGTTCTTTTTCTAAATTCTCTTTGAGCTTCACACGAATAGAAGATAAATCTTCTGGATCGGCTCCAATTTTTTTAGCAAATTCTGCATCTAATTCAGCCAATGTTCTATTTTGAACTGATTTCATATCGACCACAAAAATAGCTTCTTTGAGTCTTAATTCTTCAATTCGCCAATCTTCAGGATAAGTTAAAGTAAAAGTTTTGGTTTCACCCGCTTTTAAACCCGTCAAGGCAGGTTCGAAGCCTTCTAAGTAATTGGCCTTGCCCAGCACAAAATTCAATTCTGGCACATCACTGTCTTTGTAGGACTTACCATCGATGGTGCTGGTGTAGCTGATATTGATTTTATCACCTTCTTTGGAAGGCTCTGTGCTTTCTGTCCAAACGCCTAACTGATCTTTTAAGCGTTCAATCGCATCATCAATGTCTTTTTCTGTGATTTCAACTTCAGGTTTTTTCACCTGCAAACCAGACCAATCTACCAATGTAATTTCAGGATAAATCTCCAAAGCTGCCGTGATCTTAACGTGATCAGTCAGTTCTTCTAATTTTTCAACGTCAATTTGTCCTGCTGGCTTTAGTTGATGCAATTCTAAAACTTTGACTAAAGAATCCTCAACCACATTAGACATGGCTTCATGCTTAGCCTGAACGCCAAAGCGACGCTCTACGACTTGCTTAGGCACATGCCCTGGGCGAAACCCATCCATTTTTACAGTTTTTGACAAGTCTTCTAACTTTTTGTTTACAGCCTGTTTTACATCCGCAGCCGGAACTTCGACAATCAGACGACGGCCTAACTGACTTGTGGTTTCAATAGCAACTTGCATAATTACCTCAAATTAGGTTTATGGTGGATATACAATCATCTGGTGCGAAAGGAGAGACTCGAACTCTCAAGGGGGTTGCCCACTGGAACCTAAATCCAGCGCGTCTACCAATTTCGCCACTTTCGCAATAACTTTACTTTAATTTCGAGATAATACTGTGGGCCGTCTAGGGATCGAACCTAGGACCCGCTGATTAAGAGTCAGCTGCTCTACCAACTGAGCTAACGGCCCCGAAAATAATACACCATGCTACTATATTTAAGCCAAAACCTCAAGATCGTTAAAAAAGAAAATCGACCTATATTGATATATTTTTCATTTAGTCATCTTTACTGGCTAAGGCCATCACCTATCGTAGCTTCAAATGCTGGATCAATTTCTCCAGAAGCCTCTAAATAGCACTGTTCGAGCTCTTTTTGTTCTGAAACTCCCTACGGCTGAAGCCGAGGGGTTCTAAGAACAAAATTGAAAACTCTCTTTGGCTCTCAGAAATACTTGCGCATTTCTTACAGCATCCAAAGCATCATTCTCAACCGATTTCTCTTTAACAAGCGAACCAC
>JBJSZW010000095.1:0-9467 GCA_046090565.1 Gammaproteobacteria bacterium | reverse complement strand
CCCTTCACAGCCTCTATTTTTTGTTTTGATGAATGACTCACCTTCTTGAATCAATTGGGCGTACCAAACGGGAGAGCCTTTTAAAATTCGTTTCACCAAACGAACATACTTTGTTTTGCAAGAAAGGGCATGGGCCTCAACTCCATCCTGATCTTTTATATCGTACAGCAAAGGCAATTCTAAATAAACACTTTTAGTTGACCAAATAATTTTATCTTTTATAAACCTTAGGCCAGAAGCATGATTTTTTAGTTTTATTTTAATTTTAAATCTTATACATATACTAATTGTATATGTATTTTAAAAATTTTGCATCAATTTAAATCAGTATTTGGCAATTGGGTTCAAATTCTCCTAGCCCATATTCAGGCTTATAACGCACTTTAGTCAAATACAAACCATCTGCTGGGGCGGTAATGCCCCCATGCTGGCGAGTTTTGGCGTCTAGAACTGATTTGGCCCAAGCCATCGGCCGCTCCCCATACCCAATACGTAATAAAACCCCAACAATATTGCGAACCATGTGATGCAAAAAAGCATTGGCCTCTATGTCTAAAATAACATAAACACCCTGCCTCTGTACGCTGATACGGCTTACATTTCTGTTGGTGGATTTGCTTTGACAGGCCTTGTCTCGAAAGGCACTAAAATCATGCTCTCCCAACAAAGCTTGGGCGGCTTCGTGCATGGCTTCTGCATTCATGTGTTTGTACAACCAAGTCACCCGGCCATGATTCAAAGCAGGCCTGATTTTAGAATTGTAAATAATATACTGGTAAGCCCGGCTATAGGCCGAATAACGTGCACTAAAATCTGGGGCCACTTTTTTAACCCAAAGCACGCGCAAACTTGTTGGTAAATACTTATTCGCGCCAAATACCCAGGCCTTGTCTTGCCGCGTAGCTGCCGTTTCAAAATGGACAACCTGGCACAAAGCGTGCACGCCTTTGTCTGTTCTACCCGCACAAACCGTCGTAATTTCTTCGCCCGCAATGTCACTTAAAGACCTTTCTAAAGCTTCTTGCACAGTCGGACAATTGGCCTGGCGTTGCCAACCATGCCAAAAGCGACCATCGTATTCTAGACCCAATGCATACTTAAACATAAGGCCTTTATTATATACTATTATTTCTATTATTTGCTGACTATTTGGCAGCTAATTCTTCTAAAATGGCCCGAGCCGTTTCCTGCTGCAGTTTATCGCCGTTTCTTGCAACATCTTCCAAGAGCGCTTTGGCTTGTTTGAAATCTTGTGCTACCACGTAATTTTGAGCCAATTCTAATTTTGAAGCCGCTTCTTTGATTAATAAATCTTGATTAGATGCCCTCTGAGTGTATCTTTCTGAAGCCAAGGCATCTGCTGCAGTATTGCTTGATTTTTCCCATTGCAAAGGAATGGCATGCTGGCCTTGCTGTTTAAAACTCAAACGTTTTATAAAATACAAAAGTCCCAATACAAACACTAAACCAATTAAAATACCTAGCAACAAACCCTGTGGCAGTTGCTGAAGCATATTGAATTGCTTTTTAGCCTCTGCCTCGATTGAATTTGGACTAGGTAGAGATTTCAAACTTGCTAATTCAGATAAATCATATTTTTTGACTTTATCCTGAATTTCTTGTACTACCACTTGCCTTTCTGGAACAGATTCTATGACCACAGGCTTTGAAGCCACTACCACAGGATTTTTTGAGGCTGTCGTTGCAAGATCCGTATTGCTGACATTATTACTAACAGTGTCATTATTAATTACTACATTAGAATCTGGCGTTACCACAGCTTTTTCATCAAATAAATCTTTGAATTGATCTTCTGGTTTTAATTTTTTAATATCTTGAGGCTTTGGCTTGCTGGGTTCTATGGGTTCTATGGGTTCTAAAGATTGTATTGGATCAGAACTGTGCTTCGGAGCTTCTTTGATATTTTCTTTAGGCACTAATTTAATAACTTCTGGCTTTTTTTCTGTTTTTTCTATGCTCAAAGTTTCTTCTATTTTTTGAACTATCTTTTCTGCTAAACCATTCGGTTCTGGCCGTGGTTTTTCAGAAGGTTTGGTGGTTACAATATTTCTAGTAGGGGCAACAATATCTGGTAAAGACAGCCATCGTTTCACCACAGGGCGATTGGTAGGCGCAGGATCCAACAATACTTTGTAACCGCGCACCACGCGACCATTTCCCCAAGATAAATCCAATACAAAATCTAAATACGGCTCCCGTATGGGCGATAAGCTGGTGGCTCTAATAAAAGTTTTGCCTACTTTTTTGATGACACGAAAATCAATGTGCACAGGCACAGCATAAGCCACACCTGCTCGAATAAAATCTTGTTTAGAAGCTAACTTTGCAATCATCTCGGTTGCCGCATAATTTTCTCCGGCAATCAGTTCGATTTCTGCATCCAGCAATTCATTCAAGTAGGAATAAAGGTACAACTTTCCCATGCCCAAGGCAAAGGCTCCCTGTGTAGCCAAACAAACGCCTAAAACCAAAGCTGTTTTTAATATCTTTTTAATTAATCCAACTAACAAATAGCGTCTCCTTGGTTTAACTGTGTTAAAATATACTAAAATCATAGTCAAAACCCAAACAATAATCCAATAAACTCAAGGAGTCTTCTTGTGAAAGGAAATCAAAATCGAAAAAATTCTTTATTTTCATCTTTAGTTTTAAGCCTTTGCTGTTTTGGTGCAAGCCAAACTTGGGCAGAAAAAATTACCTTTGTTGCTGATGAATGGTACCCTATGAATGGCAATCCTACAGAAAAGGATAACTTGGGTTTCATGATTGATTTGTCCAAGGCCATTTTAGAACCCAAGGGCTATGAGATTGATTACCAAATTATTCCTTGGAGCCGCAGTTTAAAAAGCGTTCGCTCTGGCCAAAGCGATTGTGGAGTCGGCGCAGCCTCTGGCGATGCGCCTGATTTTATTTTCCCTAGCAATGAATTAGCGCAAATTTCCACCAAATTTTATGTGTTAAAAGACAATCCTTGGAAATTTACTGACGTTGCCTCTCTAAAAGGTGTTCCCATTGGCATTATTAACAGCTACTCCTATGGCGATGTATTAGACGAATACATCAAAAGCAATAAAACCAATGAAGTTCAGGTAGTGGGTGGCAATGATTCTTTAGAACAAAATATCAAAAAACTAATCTCCGGCCGCATAAAAGCCATTCCAGAAACCAATGTGGTGATGGAAGCTAAATTAAAAGAAATGAATGCTTCCGATCAAGTCAAAGAGGCCGGTTTGATAGATGCGGCTGAAAATCTATACATTGCTTGCTCCCCCCATACCTCCAAAGCCGAACGAGCCAAAAAAATCACTGGCCTATTAAGCGATGGCATGAGTGAATTAAGAGCCAATGGCGGACTTAAAAAAATCTTAGACAAATACAATTTAGAAGATTGGAAATAATTAATAACCTTTGGCTAGGATGAAATTAAAACAGCAGTCCCTATGTTTTTAGCCAGTTTAACTTTATTTTTTAGGCTTTTCTTGGTAATTAACACAAAGAAACTTGTTGCCAAAGCCGCTTCTGAAAACAGCAGCGCATTTTGGCTGAGAAAAGCGTAAGTTAAACTGGCCAAACCATAGGCCAATCCCGTTGTCCAAAAAAAGCTAAACCCTGCCCAAGCTGTATTTAATTCTTTACGGATGGCAGCCAATACAGAAATACAAGGCATATACAACAAGGTAAACACCAAAAAGGCCAAGACCACTGCGGGATCTAAAATTTCTAGCATTTGCTGCAAACCACCTGCATAAATACCTGCCAAAACACTTAAAACCATTTCTTTGGCCAAAATTCCCGCCAATAAAGCCAAAATCAAAGGCCAGTATTGGGCATCAAAGCCCAAGGGAGCAAATAAAACACTACTTTTTTGAGCCCAAATTCCTAAACTTGAGCTTGCAAGATTCTCTTCATAATGAAATAAAATATAAATTAAAGCAGATATGGGAATAATAACAAAACTTGTTTTTAAAATAAAAGCTTTAATTTTTACCAGTGCTTGACGCCATAAAATCAAGAGATTAGGCATTTGCCAAACAGGTAAATCTTCTATTTTTTCAATCGTTTTTTCTTGATTTATGTTTAAGTTTTTATCTCCCCCCCCCAAAACCCAAAAAGTAAGCAAGGCCACTGAAAAACCTAAAACATACAAGCCCCAAAGCACTAGATTCCCCTGATTAGGAAAAAACAAAGCAGCAAACACTGAAAAAATCGCCAACCTAGCATTACAAGCCATAAAAGGCAACATTAATAAAGTACAGAAGCGAGCCTGTTTATTTTTAATACTTCGACAGGACAAAACAGCGGGAACATTGCAACCTAGGCCCAATAAAAGCGGAATCAAAGATCGGCCTTCTAAACCTAATTTTGAAAAATTCTGATCCAAACCTTGGGCTACTCGAGATAAAAAACCACTGCTTTCTAAAAATTGCAAAAGCATAAATAAGGTGATTAGGTTAGGAATAAAAGTCAATACGGTTTTGAATCCATCCCAAACCCCCCAACTAATCAAGCCTAACCAATGTATTCCCTGTGATTGAAATACATTATTTACTGAAGCCCATTCACTCAGATGCGTAGTGAGAAAACTTTGTAGCCCTATTGAACTGTTGTGGCTGCACCAAAAAACCAAATACATGACCAATAAAAAAGCCAAGCCACCATAGACAGGATGTGTCAAAAGCTTATCAATGAGATCTAAGCGGGGCTGATTTTTATTTTTTTCTTTTGGATCATCTGTATGGATAGACAATATAATAATTACCTGTATTTCGTATTAAGATTAATTAGCAATGCAAATGGGAATCATTTCTATTTGCGCCTTCTTTCAGTATAATACAGAATTATCTTTTAAATTGCAAAAGAGGGATAATTTCTAGATAATACCCCTATGAATCGCGATTTATTTAAACATTTCTTCAAACATTTTCTTCAGATCTTTATGGGAGACCGTGGGATCTTACCTGCGTCTCTTTATAGCAACTGGTACCCAGAATTACTTATTTTGTTGTACCACCAAATTATTAGCCCAGAACTTTTAAAAAATCCCTGTGAACTGGAAAAAGCACTCGAGATATTTTCCAAGCACCTAGAGGCTTTAAAATCAAAGCCCATCCTTCACCCCGGGGATGCATTAACCCCCAGCGAATTTCATTTTGCTCTAACCTTTGATGATGCTTATGCTGATTTTTACCATTGTATTTTTCCGCTTTTAAAAAAATACAAAATCAAGGCCATATTGGGTATCCCAACGGCCTACATCCAAGATCCTCCGACAGATCAGCTCCCAAATCCTCATATTCGCCTCAATACCCCCTACCCAGAGGGCCTAAACCCCAGGTACTGTAACCAAGTGCCCCTTTGTACCTGGACAGAATTAAAAGAAATGCAGGACAGCGGCTTGGTTTACATGGCTTCGCATGGACATCAGCATTTGTCCTGTACAGAAATTAATGAAACCAGGCTCAAGCAAGAACTAGAAACCAGCAAAAAACTGATTTTGGAGAAATTAGGCTTTGAAACACAGACCTTTATTTATCCCTATGGGCATTGCAATGCAGCCGTACACACAGTGGTTCGGCAATTTTATAACTATGCCTTTAGAATTGGTTCTGCCTCAAACACCTATTGGGATAATGCTGTGAATAATCATCTCCTATACAGAGTGCATGGGGATGATTTTTATCAGGAGCCTCGATCGCCTCTCTTAGTTATTAAATCTCAGTTTAAATTCTGGGCTTGGCGATGCAAATATTTTACAAACTTACTGCGAAACAAATGAATTTATTACCTATTTCCGTTCTAATACTCAGCCTTAACGAAGAAAATAACATTGCGGATGCGATTAAAAGCTCTGATTTTGCAAAAGAAATTATCGTTGTTGACGCTGAATCCTCCGATCAAACAGCTCACATAGCACTGAATATGGGGGCTCAAGTGATTATTAACCCCTGGAAAAATGAAACCACACAAAGACGATTCGCATTAGAAAAAGCCTCTGAAAATTGGATCTTATTCTTAGATGCCGATGAACGCATCAGCCCTGAATTGGCGCAGGAATTAATGCATTTGGATTGGCACAATCCTAGGCTTAACCCTGGCTTTGAAATACCCTTTCAATCTTATTATTTAAACCACCCCATACGCTGGGGCGATTGGAGAGGCGAAAGCCATGTTCGGCTCTTTCGTAAAGCTACTGTATTAATTAGCGACAGGGCCGTGCATTGTGAAATCAAGTGCCAGAATCAAGACGCCCCCTTGGGCCGCTTAAAAGGCAAAATTTTGCATTTTTCTTTCCCCACCCTTGAAACAGTTTTAGAAAAAATAAACCGCTATTCTAGCTTGGGCGCTGAAGCCAAAATTGATTTGGGCAAAAAAGGTGGTTTTTGGAAAGCAGTTATTCGAGGTCTTTGGACTTTTATTCGAGGTTATATTTTTAAACTTGGCTTTCTAGATGGAAAATACGGCTTTATGTTAGCCGTTTCAAATGCGGAAGGTTGCTATTATAAATATTTGAAAATGGGGTGAACGATGGGTCTCGAACCCACGACCGCCGGAACCACAATCCGGAGCTCTACCAACTGAGCTACGCCCACCATTATTAAACCATTATAAATTGGACAGCCATTCATTTCAAAATTTCCCTTTCAAAATGGTGCGCCCGACAGGACTCGAACCTGTTACCCTCGGCTTAGAAGGCCGATGCTCTATCCGAATGAGCTACGGGCGCCGAAGTTTTTATCACTGATAAACCACTAAAAGTTATCAAAATTACTTCCAATCTTTAATGGTCGGGGCAGGGGGATTTGAACCCACGACCCCCTGCTCCCAAAGCAGGTGCGCTACCAGGCTGCGCTATGCCCCGTGATGCCTTATCCTATAGATCTCGGTTTGGTTTGTCAATATCCCCCAAAAACTATATAATCAGCACATGTTTTTTTATTCGCGTATCTCCAAATTTTGTATTAGCCCTGTTTTTTTGGGCTTACTAGGCCTATTGGCCCTAAGCGCCTGCGCCAAATACCCAAGCTACTATAACCATGATCCAAAAATAACAGAACCCAAACTCAAAGCCCCCTGGCTGGCAAAAGGCCGTTTTGCTTTGAACACTGGCCAGCAAGGTGGGCAGGCCCAGTGGGAATTGCGATTTAAAAATAATTTAAACTGGCAATTTAGGACTTATTCTAATTTGGGTTTTGGTATTGTTCTTCCTCTTGAGATTCAAAAAGACATGCCCGGCCTTCCCTATTGGATCAATGGCAGCCCCCTCCCCGGTGAAAAATTTGAAATTTTAAGCATGCAAAATCAGCAACTAGAGGTTTTTAAACAAGACTCATGGAAAATTCAATACCTTGAGCACTCAGGAGCATCAGCAAACAAAACCTCGAATTTGCCTAGAACATTGAGATTAGAACGCAGAGGTATTAAAATCAAAGTCATTATTGACGAACGCAAGTTCTAATTTCAAAAAAGAAGCATGCCAATGGCTTAGAAATCAAAAGCGTTTCAGACTTGAAAAAATACAAGGCCTGTGGCATCAATGGTTATAACTATGAACCCTATGGCTTTGCAAAAGGGGAAGTTGATCAAGGCGCCCAAAACATCGGGGTGATCATGACCAAAATTCAAAACGACCAATGCGATGTTTTCATCGAAAAATACGAAGTTTTAAGTGGCTTTGCAGCCATTGGTCAAAATTACCTGGCCGCCCCAACATCGGCGCCTCACAAATCCCTGGCATGCCTTCGGCACCTTTTCACATGATGCTTTCCAAAGGCTATGAACATGCCAATGATTTGAATCAAGTGGTTGCAGATGGCATCAATAATTTGCAAAAATCGGGTGAATTAGAGTCTATATTGAAAAAATATGTTAAATAAGCTGTTTTTAAATTATTTAATATATTAGGCTGTAGTTCGAGACTGCTTTTTTATTTGACAAAAACAAGTAAAATCAGCATAATAAGCAGCTATGGATGGGGTGTCGCCAAGTGGTAAGGCACAGGGTTTTGATCCCTGCATTCCTAGGTTCGAATCCTAGCACCCCAGCCAAATTCTATTGTATTGAAAATATCCCGCCGAATTTATTTCTGAATCCTGCCATAATAAACTCTATTAAAAACCAAAAAAACAAATCCCCGCATGATACGAGGATTTCTTTTTTTATTAGCAGCGATTTATACTGTTTTTACAAACCAGCTAATTCAACAACTAAACCAGGCCCCATGGTGGTAGATAAGGTAATTTTCCTTAAATACACGCCCTTGGAAGAACTTGGTTTTACTTTACGAACGTCATTCAATAAGGCGCTTAAGTTTTCTTGCAAAGCTTGGGCTTCGAAATTAATCTTACCAATGGTACAATGCAAAATACCGTTTTTGTCTGTTCTGTAACGAACCTGACCACCTTTGGCATTGCGAACAGCCTGAGCAACATCAGGAGACACGGTACCTACTTTAGGATTAGGCATCAAACCCCTGGGGCCTAACACAGGGCCCAAACGGCCTACAATACCCATGGCATCCGGGCTTGCAATCACGACATCGTAATCCATTTGGCCGGCTTGCATTTCTTGGGCCAGATCATCCATACCCACGCGATCAGCACCCGCTGCTTTTGCAGCTTCTGCATTAGCACCTTGGGTGAAAACAGCCACGCGAACAGATTTACCCGTTCCATGAGGCAATACAGTGGAGCTACGAACCACTTGGTCTGATTTTTTAGGATCCACACCCAGATTGATAGCGACATCTACGCTTTCTACGAATTTTAAAGCTGGAAAAGATTTTAACAAGGCAACCGCATCAGAAAAAGGATAAAGCTTACCGGGAACTAATTTTTCACGAATGGCTTTGTTTCTTTTAGACAAATTGCTTGGTATTTTTTGTGTATTTGCTTTCATGGTTATTCCACTCCTTCCACTTCTAAACCCATGCTGGTTGCGCTACCTGCAATGGTTCTAACGGCTGCATTCATGTCTGCGGCGCTTAGATCAGGCATTTTGATTTTAGCGATTTCTTCAAGCTGCTTACGGCTGATTTTACCTACTTTTTTAGTGTTAGGATTGCTGCTGCCGGATTCTAAACCTACTGCTTTTTTAATCAAATAGGTTGCAGGTGGAGTTTTCAAGATAAAAGTAAAGCTTCTGTCGCTGTAAACAGTGATTACCACAGGAACAGGCATGCCTTTTTCTAAGTTTTGAGTTTGGGCATTGAATGCCTTACAAAATTCCATGATATTCACACCCCTAGAACCTAAAGCTGGACCAATAGGTGGTGCTGGATTTGCTTCTTGTGCTTTGACTTGTAATTTTACATGAAAGATAGCGTGTTCCAAAATTGTGTGTTTCAGTATTATGATTATGAGTACATATGTTTTCACCAAGTTGTGATATATGTGTGTTTTGAAGCCCGCTTTTGTTTTCAAATATGATATAAAATCGCATTGTTCAAC
>JBJSZW010000094.1:0-3826 GCA_046090565.1 Gammaproteobacteria bacterium | reverse complement strand
GAGGCGATTTTGTAGCAAGGGACATCTAATGATTCGAGAAAATCCACCGCAGTGGCATCAAAGGGGGTGCTGAAGCCAATGATGCCTAATTCTTTACAGCGTTTGAGGATGGGTTCGTGCCATTCCCAAGGGGTGTGCGCTTGTTGGTAAAGTTCATAGAGAGAATGACCATACCACAGGCTGTTGGGGTCATTAATGAAAAACTCCCCTTCTTTAATGTCCAAGGTCATTGTATCAGCAGTGTAGGTTTGCAGCTTGAGGCCATGTGCGCCTGTTTTGGCTGCTGCTTCTACGATTTCTAAGGCTCTTTCTAGGGATTGATTGTGATTGCCAGACATTTCGGCAATGATAAAGGGGGAGTAGTCGCGACCAATTAAACGATTGGCTATTTTGATGGCATTTTGTGGCATTGTTCTAAGTTTTTTAATAATGGATAAAAGTATCCCAAATTTTCAATAATTTGGTGAGCTTCGTAATCTGGTTGGGCTTGGGTTTTCCGATGAACCCCGGTTAAAACGCGAACAGTGTGAACACCTAGAGGTTTAAGGTTAACAAAATCTTTAGCTGGATTATCACCGATATAAACCATCTGATGCCATTGACACTTTTCTCGCTCTCGAATTTTGGCAAAACAATAGGTTGAGGGTTTGGCGTGATGGATTCCATAGCAGTGCGTAATGAACATATACCGAAAAAAAGGACTCAGATTGAGAGATTGAATCTTTTTTTTCTGAACTATTTTATGACCATCCGTTACTAAATACAAGGGATATTTTGAAAGTAATGGTAACAGTTCCACAGCTTCTGGACATAGTTGTAGCTGAGGTGAATGATGTCTATAGATACGGACACACTCTCCCACCAATGTTTTACTATACCTGCCATTGATAGCCAACCATTTGTCAAAAATTGAACCACGTCCCTCCCGATCAAGAATATCAATCATAAAATTGAAGGAAACTTCCCTATCCCAACCAAACTGTTCTGCTCCAAAAGAAGCAACAGAGCGAAGTCCTCCCTCCACATACATTCTCTCATTGTAGAGAGTGTCATCCAAATCAAAAATAATAATCATACACTAATGTGGATATCGCTGGGAATACGAACCTGACGAACTTCACCAGAACTTCGATTAAATGGATACTCCGTTAAATCAACATCATAGGACTCTAACAGACTCCAGTAAAAAATATCGAGTCCCACTGTGATCGATGCAGTAGAAGCACCACCAAATCTGGGATTACACTCAATAATATGGACTTTCTGATTTTCATCAATTAATGCTTGTAAAACAACTGGGCCACTCAACTTGAGTATTTGTAAGATTTTTACCATTTCCGCTTCTAGTTGAGCATCTCGAAAAGTCGTTGTCACCTGAGCTTCTCCATTAATAACGTTATCTCGACTTCGCAAGACTAAACCTTTTAGCTGATGGGTAGAACTTAACCAAGCATCCACACTGATTTCTTTTCCAACAATAAAGGGTTGGTATATAGGATTCTTCAGTTGTTTACCATGTGCAAGTGCTTGTTCTTTATTGAGATTTAAACCAATTTTGCGTGAGCCAGCACCATAGCGCTCTTTCACAACATAGGATTGAGCATTAATTTTATCGGGATGATCTGCTGTTAAAATGAATGGCAAATTATGGGTAATTCCCAATTGTACAAAAGCAAGTTTGTCAAGACACACCTGAACACTAGAGAAGGGAGAAACAACCACATAAATCCCTGCTTTGGCAAACTGTGTTTGATATTGAGCCCAAAAGAGTAATTCACCATCTCTTGTAGGAATAATAGTGTGAATATTTCGCTCCTTACAACCCGCTATCAGTGCATCTATTTGTGTTTCAATGGTGGGGGGCATTTCCCAGAAATCATCAGCCACAAAGCTGGTCAGAGATGTTTTGTCCAAGTCACCAGCTATCACTTTGATATCTGAGTCCAATTTTTGTGATGCTTTTTGGACAGCTTGTACCAATGAAACTTTTTTTGATGCGCTAGTTACAAGTATATGCTTTCCGATTTTTTCCGGGATATTGTTTATTTGAATCAGCTTTGCTTTTTCATAAGCAATAATTGTTGGGATAGTTTCTTCTAGCTGTAATTTTGGCTTCCATCCAATCCCAGCGTAATAGGCTGTCATATCAGCTTGAGAAGCTTCAAATGGAATGTCAGAAGAGTCTTCAATTACTTCCATTGATGGAAAATAGACGCGCAGTATGTTGATAATATCTGATACGCGACGAGAGCGACCGGTACCCAGATTAATAATTCCAGTTATAGTGTTATTGTTGGCTAATCGTACTAGACCCTCTGCTGAGTCAGCCGCATAGATATAATCAAATAATCCTTCTGGACGATATACTTTGATGGCTTTACCAGCCAACAAATCCCGAATCCAGCGAGAAATAACATCACGAGAATTTTTACCATATCCGCGAAAGATTCGGGCACATACAGACGTAAAGGACGTAGATTTAAACTGATTAAAAAACTGCAATTCAATTTCATGTGCAAGTTTTGCCATACCTGTAAGATTTCGCGGCAAAACTCGATCTGTTTCCTGTAGAGATACAGGAGTTGCTTGTGGTGAATCAAATTGATATAGTTCCGGATTGTAAATCAAATAACTAGAAGCAAAAACAACTCTTTTTAGAGATGGCAAATCCTTAATTATGGTCATTAGATGATGACTCAGACGAATATTATGCCAGTAGTTTTCTTCCCAAAAACTATAAGTCTCCGTCGAACGTTCAAATGTCGCTGCTAGATGAATAAAAATATTGGGAGCACAATGCTCAATCTCTTGTTGTGTTAAGCTATTAAGGTCGCCTTGGCGGTAGTGGACTTCAGCAGGAAAACTTTTGGGTCTTGGCTTAAGATCGCCAACAAAAACTGATGCACCACGAGCAACTAAACGAGGAATAACCTCCAAACCTATTACACCCGCACCACCACTGACAAAAATACGTTGTCCTTGCATAAATTTTACTTGACTAGAAAATTTGACTGTTTTAGAAAAATAAACGTTGGCTATAGTTTAAGGCAACCATGAATTATTGAATCAACAGATTGACCATCAATTTTCACATGATTTTGTAATAATCCTTCACGGCTAAAACCTGTAGCTTCTAATATCGATATATGGTGAGTTCTTACAGCATAAGTTTCTGTAAAAAGGCGTTCAAGACCAATATGTTGGAATGCTAACTGCTTCACTATCTCCAAAAATCCAGAAAAATATCGGCTATAGTCATCTTTCGATTTCACTAAAGTTGGCTTTAGCAAGAATGATACTTCTGCTCGAAGATGTTCCCATGCAATATGCACTAACCCCCCATATCCAATAAAGTTATCATCTTCCATGTAGGCAAGCAGGATATTTTTGGGGTGAGATGAACGCATATCTGGCCAAATATGGTTTTGAAAATAATTTTTCTGCTCCTCAGGGGTAATCAAAGTGGATTGCCTCAAAATATCCATTTGTGCATTTCGCCACTGCCTGATGGATTCAATATGGTATTCTTGTACGGCTTGAGCCCAAAGGTTCCCTAATCTCAATATAGGTCGAGGCATACAAGCATAAGTGGTTGGGACTTGATTACCCTCTTGTTTGTTTTGATTTTTTTGACTTGGCATTGATATTTGATCTACTCAATTACAATATAACCCTCTTCTGTCACTCTCCGAAAACTTTTGATATTTCTGGATTTTAGAGCTTTTGCAGGCTTTGCGATCGCCAGATTTATTTCTACTAACAAATACAAAAACTTCGTTTTTGTAATAGGATAGCTTGTATTGGCTGACTGATAAAGGTTTTAGAG
>JBJSZW010000093.1:0-4718 GCA_046090565.1 Gammaproteobacteria bacterium | reverse complement strand
ATGCTTCTGTGCTCTTAAAAGCAAAAGGGGTTTTTGGCGGCTTGGTGGGAGGGGCTTCCTTAAAGGCAGAAGAATTTGCTACAATGTGTCGAAATCTTGTTTGAAACTTTAATTTAGCTGATTAGGAAAATACGATGGAATCTTTGTTGTTGTTCATACACATAACTGCCTGCTTAGGGGTGGTTGGTTTTGTCCTCTTGCAACAGGGCAAAGGGGCTGATGCAGGTGCATCTTTTGGTGCAGGGGCTTCTCAAAGTATTTTTGGTAGCCAAGGTTCTGCAAATTTTTTAAGCCGAGCAACGGCGATTTGTGTTACAGTATTTTTCTTAACCAGCCTTTCATTAGGTAATGTCATAGGAACCAGAAAAGTACGGGCAGAGGCTGAACACTCTTTGTTAAAAGAAAATACTGAAGCAGTTCAGACAGATCCAGAAAAAAATAAAAAAGAAAACACAAAAGACGTACTGCCAGAGTAGTTCATACAGCCGAAGTGGTGGAATTGGTAGACACGCCGTCTTGAGGGGGCGGTGGCTTAACAGTCGTGTCGGTTCGAGTCCGACCTTCGGCACCATTACATTATTTAAATAAAACTTTTTATAAAGTAGCCGATACCCACTGTGGGTTCTTATATTCACAGGGGCTGTTGTGCAAATCAAAGATCGCTTGTTTAAGCAGAGCATAATAATATCATGGTTGTCTATAGGTCTTCTTTTGTTTTTCATTGGTGGGGCAAGCCTTTTATTTGTAAATAGCTTGCTTAAGAAAGATGTCCAAGAACGTTTAGATTTGATTTTAAATTTGAAGCAACAAGAATTAGAAAATTATTTTAAATCGCTTTCTCAACAAACTTTGAGCTATAGCAAAGATTTAACGCTTGTTCAAGCCATGTCTGAGTTTTCAAAAGCCTATGCATCTTATCAATCTGAGTTGGCAGAAATAGGGCCTAATACCTTGTTGAAATACAGAAGCGCTGTTGTGCGTTATATGCGAGATTTTAAAGCAGAATTTACAAAACAATACGGTGCTTCAGTTAATTTTAATCCCCAAGATCTCTTAAATTTACTCAAGGAAGATTCTTTTGCGCTTCAATATTATTATATTTTAGAGAATCCTTATCCTGTAGGTAAAAAACATGCCCTTGTTTTTAGTGATGATGATACAAGCTATAGCCTGGTGCATAGACGCTATCATCAATACCTGAAAGATTTGCAAAAAGACTTCGGTTATCATGATTTAATGTTGGTAGATTCAGAAACAGGAACAGTGGTGTATTCTGTTGAAAAAGAATTGGATTTTGTCACGAGCTTAAAAGATGGGCCCTATGCCAATACCAATGCCGCGGAAGTTTATCGAAAAGTTTTGCAAAGTAACCGAGTCGTGCTTTCAGATTTTGAGCCCTATGTACCCTCCTATGGAGTGCAGGCTGCTTTTATGGGGGCACCCATTTACAATCTTTCAGGAAAAAGAACTGGGGTTTTAATCATGCAGCTTCCTGTGGATAAGATCAACGCTATCGTGAATCAAGATCGGGAATCGAAGGATATAGGTCTATCTGATACCGGTGGAATTTATATTTTAGGATCAGATTTTTACACACGTAACATTTCAAGGCAAGCCATGGAAAATTGGGAGCCTTATTTTTTAAAGCTGAAAAATTTAAATTATAAACCTGATATTTTAAAAATATTAGAAAATAAAAAAAATGATTTTGGATTGATTCGATTTAATAATCCAATTTTAGAACAAGCCATGCAGGGGGATTATGGTGCAGGTATTACAGAAGATTATTTAGGCAATCCTTCTTTTATGAGTGCTGCGCCTTTGAATATAAGCGGAGTACATTGGATCATTGCAGTCGCACTAAGTACGGAAGAAGCTTTGCTAGAAAGAACTAAATTAATGTGGTGGATTGGTTTGTTTAGCTTGGTATTTTTTATTTTTTCTACTTTTGTAACGGCTTATGTCAGTCGAAATTCTGCTAGGACTTTGAGTTTGCCAATAGAAAATTTAGCCAAAGTTTTAGAAGAAGTTGCTAGTTCTCGTGATTTAACTCAAAGAATAAAAATAAGCAATGCAGATACAGAAATTCAAAGCATGGTAAATGCCTTAAATCACATGCTGCAAAGCCTAGAAAAAGCTTTTAATGAAACCATGCACTCTGTAGCCCAAATGCGATCCAGTGTCGATCATGTGTTTCAGGTGGCTCAGGACATGGAAAATATCGAAAATAATGAAGAGGCGCTGAATCAGAATCAACAGGGTCAGAGTGCTAAAAAATTAATGGATGCTACAGCCTCTTTAAATAATTTGTCCGACAAATTAAAAGATTTGGCCAATCAATTTAATATCCACGAAGAACGTGCAGATAAAATGAGTGATTGGTAATTTTACACTTAAACGCCTAATGCTAAGGTGTTAATGAGATTAAGAATTTTGAATTTTAAACTGAGACAACAGGTGTTTTAAACTGTGAGAAAGCTCTAGCAGTTTAGCGCTTGATTGAGACAGATTAGTGGCCTGCTGAGAGGATTTTAAGCTCACATCATTGATGCTAATAATAATTTTTTCTATTTCTTGGGTAGCGCTTCTTTGTTCGGTGACTGCGGTTGAAATAAAATTATTAATATTACTAATAGAAGAAGCGGATTCTGCGATTTTAATCAAACATTTGCCTGCATCAGCGGTGGAATCGACGCTATTTTGCATTTTAAGGCGGCCTTGTTCCATTAGATTACCTGCAATTTTAGATCTGTTTTGTAGTCTTTCAATGATTTCTTGAATTTCTTTGGTAGAGCTTTCTGTTTTTTGTGCTAGGGTACGCACTTCATCGGCCACTACAGAAAACCCCCTTCCTTGTTCGCCGGCACGTGCCGCTTCAATGGCCGCGTTCAAAGCTAAAAGATTGGTTTGTTCAGCGATACCTCTGATCACTTCTAAAACAATACCAACACGTTCGCTTTCATTGGCTAATTCTGTAATGGATTCATGTACCTGGGCTAATTCTTCAGACAAATAATTAATAGATTCGATTGCTTTTTGAACAATAGCTTGTCCGTTTTGTGTATCCTCATCGGTTGTTTTTGCGTTACTTGCGGCTAAAGCAGCTTGATTGGAAATTTCTTGAATCGTGGCGCTCATTTGAGTGACTGCGGTTGCGGCTTGTTGCGTATCTCGTTTTTGTTGATCAACACCTAGCTTTGTTTCTTCAGTGATTTTATTAATATGTTGGGACATATTCTCAAGTTCAGCTGTTTGTGTTGCAATTATTTTAAGGGCATTCTGTAGTTTCAAAGACATATTTGTAGTGGCTGAAATTAAAACACCTAATTCGTCTTCTCGGTTGCTGTCTTCTAAATTTTGAGTCAGATCACCGTCTGCAATTCTAGATACAGTTTTCGCGATGCTTTGTATGGGGCTAACAATTGATTTTTTAAGCATGCTAGCTAAAATAATAGCAAATACAATGGCAAAAGAAAGCGTGCAGAAATTAAAATAAAGAGAATTTCTAATTTTTAAGTCATTGTTTTCTTCTAAATCTAATTCTTTTTTATTAATAAAAATGCTAACTTTGTCTAAAAGTTTATCGTAATTAATTTGGGCTTCGTTATAAATGATTTTATAAGCTTGTTTGGTTTGAAATTGATCGTGTAGCTCTATTCCTGATTGATGGTTGGCTACAAATAATAAAATAGCATTTTGTAAATCTGGATACGCATTTGAAATTTGGGTAATTTGTGTCACAGAAGCACTGATCTTTTTTGATAATTTTTGGTGTTCATCAGGGTTCGAAGAACCCAAATATTGAAATGTCGTCAGGCGAACACTGTCAATGTATTCCTTTAGATTTTTGAGTTTTGATAATAGGATCAATGTTTCTTTGGTATCATTACTGATATTGCTGATAAAACGAGCAGCGATAAAACTTTGCACAGCCATAATAATAACAATGAGGAAGAAAGCCAGGATAAGCTTTCTTCCTATTGATAAAAAGGTATTTTTTTTATTTTCCATTTTTTTTCACGAATTATTCTATAGCTTTTAAAAAAGCTTCGTTCATTAATAGATCTTTCGTTTGATAATCTTGGTTCAGCATATTATTTTCTTTCAGGAAGGTTTTTAAAGATTCAAGGTATTGTTCTAAGCCGCCTTGATTTTTATTGGCTTCTAAAAGATCTGCTTTGTCATGAATTTTAACAGAGGCCAACATACCTTTTAAGTCTTCATCTGAATAAGGCGTTTCGACCTCAAATGTTTTTTCGTTGAGTATTTTTTTGTACCCGTCCCAGTTAGCCGCATCTTTGGACCAATCAATGGCTTTTAACCAACCCTTGAAAAATTTTTGTAAATCCTCTGGGGAAATTTTACTGGCAACATCAGGTCGTGCTGCAAAGCCTTCGGGGATAACACCGGCATAAGTGGCACTGGTTGCTGCTAAAACGCCATTGCCTTCACGTTCAGCACGTAAAGCTTGTGGATCATAATTAACAATCACAGGTAATTTGTTTGCGATGAAATTATTGGTCATGGCCTCTGGTTCTAACTCAATTAATTTAACATCAGATAATTTAAATTGCTTTGGGTTCTCTCTTAATTTGATGTATCTTCACGCAGCATCCTGATAACCATATCTCGAATATTTTTCCCAAAATTGATCCCAGCGAACATTTGTTAAATGCAAACTTCTTAAAGTTAGGACCGTTGTAGCTCCTTGATCTTTC
>JBJSZW010000092.1:0-6140 GCA_046090565.1 Gammaproteobacteria bacterium | reverse complement strand
TATTGAGTTTTATTTTTTTTTCTAGATCTTGTCTGGAGATGCCATATCTTGCTTTGGCTACTAAAGTTACCAGTTCTTTGTAAGTGTTGGCATGATCAAACAAGGAAGAGAAGACTTCGTCGAATTCATCAAAAAAAAGACCTTTCTTTTCAAAAAAAAGTTTATTAATATTTTCATCCACAGAATAGTCGGGGTTTAATTGTTTCAGATAATACGGAATTCCACCAATAAAAAAATACAACTTTAAAATCAGAAATAAGCTTAATTTAAAATTCTGAGCTTCTAAAAATTTCTTTGTTTCTAGTAATTTAAAAGGCATTAATTCTATACGATGCGTAATTCTGTTGTGTAAGCCCCCTTTATTACGTACCACTTTATTCACAATCCAAGAAGCAGAAGAACCGCAGAGCATTATTTTTACCAAGGGATTATCTGACCAATGCCTATTCCAATAATATTCCAAAGCCATTAAAAATCCAGATTTTTTATCAGCCAGCCAGGGTACTTCATCAAAAAAGATAATGATTTTTTTAGAAAATTGCTTGGTATTTTGTATGATCACTTTATGTAATTCTTGTATGGCATCCATCCAGGATTTTGCTTTCCCAATAAAAGAATCGCCATAAAAAGTGGTGGATAATTCCTGCATAAATAAATTAATTTGTATTTTCTTTGTCGCGTTTTTAAGCCCTGTGATATAAAAAAATAGGCAATCTTTTTCAGGCTTTTGCTTAAAAAATTCTTTTACCAAATACGTTTTTCCGACACGCCGCCGACCATAAATGGCAATTAACTCTGCTTGCAAAGATTCATAGGCTTGTTCTAAAATAGCCTGTTCTTCTAAACGGCCAATGATTGGATTTTGAGAAGATTGAGGCATTCGAGCTCCAGAGGTCAAAAACAGGGATAAAAAGATAGGGCCACCTATTTAACAATAATAAGCGGCCCTATCTTTTTTGTCAATACCGTTGCTTTTAAGCAGGCGTTCTAAAACCCAGGCCCACGGGGATTGCTATAGCTTCCGGGTCTTGGTCTTGGGGCTTGGATTCGGCTTTTTACCGCATGGCCTTGGCTATCAAAACCCTTGGCATTCAAACATGCATGCAAACCTGCTTCTGGGCAATCGTAGAGCAAATACAAAAAAAATCGGTAAATGTGGTGTTCTTGTTCAAAATTGGGCCAAATGTCGCCATGGGAAAGGTAGCCCTCTTCAAAAGCTTGTTTTTTCTGAAGCCAAAGTTCAATTAAGCTTAATTCCAAACCGGGAGGGCCGATTACATAGCTATCTAAGTCCACCAGGGCTTGTATATTATTAGTACCCATGAGAAATTGATTGGGCCACAAATCCAAAGCAATCGGGCAGGCTTGTTCTGGAACAGGCATTTTTTCTGCAGCATCAATGTAATAGGGTAAAAGGCGTTGAACGTCTATGTTTTGTTTGGCCCTTGGGGCATGGCCTAAATGGCGAATGGTTTCCGCGAAACGGTGTGGAAAGTGTGTCAGCGCTTCGCCCGAGCCACTCATGTTACCGAAGTATTCGAAATTTTGTGAATGTACTTGGCCTAAAAACAAACCCAATTGATACGCAATGTCTCCATTGTGGCTAAATTCTTCTGCCTCTGGGCTGTCTTTTAATATCGCTTGACCCCGTTTTTCATCCATTAAAACATAGGGTTTTTTAAGTATGTTATTAGAAGTTTCATCAAATTTAAAAATATGAGGTGCAGGAATAGTATGCAATTCATTAAAATACCGTGCTAATGCCCTTTGGCTTTTTATTGCATCCTCTGGTGTTTTGTTAAAGAGTAAATGTAGGCCATGCCAAAAAATAGAGTGCCGAATTTCATCTGTTCTTAATATTTTTAAAATAAAAATTTCAGGTCTTGGGTTGTTCAAGGTAACCTGGGTAATTACATGGTAAACTGCATGGCTGCTACTTGAATGTGGATTTAAAAGCACAATATTGCTAATTTTCGAATCAATGATTTGTTCGACAGAAGCTTTTAGTGTAAAATCAGGTTCCATTATTTGCTATCCTTGAAAAGGGGAGGGGCTATGCACCATGTATAAGAAATTATCCCATTTTTTCTGGTTTATTATCAAGCCCTATCGTTGGCATGTCGCCGGAGTGTATGCAACGGCTTTTTTGAATGCCGTTTCTTTAAGCGCCAGCCCCTATTTATTGAAAATTATTATTGATGCTGTGAGCACGAATACAGGCACTAAATTGGAGATCTTCAAAACATTAACCTGGCCTGTTTTGGGCTATCTTTTAGCCCATGTATTAACGGCTTGTAATTATCGTTTCAACGATTGGTTGATTTTAAAGCTTTTTCCCAACTGCAAGCAGGGCATTATTACGCACATGTATGCTTATTTGAATAAGCATTCTTACCAGTATTTTCAAAACAGTTTTGCCGGTAGTTTATTAAATAAAATTTTAGACATGGTAGGTAGTTTCCCGCCAGTCCTTAGAAAATTAGATTTATTTTTTGGTTTGTTTTGTTTGGTTTTAATTGCTAATTTTATTTTGTTTCAAGTACACCCGATTTTTGCAATGATTTTATTCACCTGGACTTTGGCTTTTTTGGGCTTATCTGCCAGTTTTACCAAGAAGATAAAAGCCTTGTCTCATGATTTTTCCAGTTTAAAAACCAAGACTTCTGGTTATATTGTGGATAGCATCAGCAATATGCTGAATGTTCGCCTGTTTGCCAGTGAGCGTTTTGAATCCGAACGCATAGGCGCAGCCTTGCTAGACACAGTGCAGGCGGATCGTTCTTTGCAGCGTGCCATTTTAAAAATGCGTATTTTGCAAGACTTAGGCATCATAGGCCTAATGGCGGCTATGCTGTATGGTTTGCTTTATTTTTATGGCTTGGGAAAAATAACCGCAGGGGACTTTGCTTTAGTGCTGTCTATTTCAGCCACGGTTTTTCAGTGGGTATGGTATTTGGCCAGTGAATTTGTATTTTTTGCTGAAGACCTAGGAAAATGTGCGCAAGCCTTAAGTATTATAAGTGCCCCCCATGCTATAAGGGATCGTGAACCGCCTAAGCTATTGGAAATCAAATCAGGTAAAATTGAATTTAAAGATCTGAAATTTGGTTATGAATCCAAAGGCCCTTTGTTTGAAAAATTCAATGTTATTTTGAAAGCTGGCGAAAAAACAGGCCTGGTTGGTTCTTTCTGGTAGCGGGAAAACAACATTCGTAAATTTGATTTTAAGGTTTTTTGATGTGCAGGCTGGCGCTATTTTAATTGATGATCAAAACATTGGCGAAATCACACAGGAATCCTTGCACAAAGCCATCGCCATGATCCCCCAAGATACTAGCTTATTCCATAGAACTTTGATGGAAAATATTCGCTACGGTAACCAAAATGCCAGTGATTCCATGGTGCTTGAAGCCTCTAAACAGGCACATTGCCATGAATTTATTATGCAAATTCCCGGGCAATACGAAGCCTTGGTTGGCGAACGGGGCATTAAATTATCCGGTGGGCAAAGGCAAAGAATTGCCATCGCCAGGGCTATTTTGAAAAAAGCGCCCATCTTAATTTTGGATGAAGCAACTTCAGCCCTAGATTCTGTCACAGAAAAATACATTCACGACAGTTTAAAAACCCTCATGGAGGGCAGAACTACCTTAGTTATTGCTCACAGGCTTTCTACTTTAGCAGAAATGGATAGGATTTTAGTGTTTGATAAAGGCCAAATTATAGAAGATGGTAATCATGAAGAACTGTTAAAATTAGATGGGCATTATGCCAAGATGTGGCAAATGCAGGCGGGTGGTTTTTTGCCAGAGCGCCAAGATTAATTTTAAAAATTCTTTTTCCAAGCCAAATATTCTTGCATGGAAATTTGATATCTCGCCAAAACCCCTGGATGTAGGCGTTTTAGATCATCCAATATATTTTCAAAAATAAGGTTACGATCAGATTCTGGAATATGGGTATTAGAATTTAGATTTTTTTGTATGAAGCCAATAGGTTTTTTTAAATTTTCGGTTACAATTTGTTTGATTAGGCTGTGAATTATAGTTCGATATTTGAGTTTAATGGGATCAGGTTGTATAAGTGACTTATGAATGGCTAAATATTCTCTGGTAGAACGTTCATAAGCATACACAAAAAAATCTCGAAACAACTCAATGCGATTTAATTCATAAATAGCCAAAATAGAATCGATGTATAATTTTTCAGGGATACTTAGAAAAGTAAGAGGACAAAGGCCATGATTCAGCAAGGAAATATTTGCACCCAGGCGTGAAACACGTTTGTTTACATCTTCAAAAGGCTGCAAATAGGGTAAATGAACCATGAAAAAAAAAGCTTGTTCAAAAGGATTTTTAATTTGCTTTGTTTTCTTTAAAATGATTTCAAATAATTCTTGTATCAATAGTGGAATACCGAGGGGCCGATACGTTGATTTTCCAATTTCGACCGGGCGTGTTCTTAAGCGACCAGAGCTATCGGGATCGCTTAAAAGATTTTCTGATAATAAACCATGTAAATTTAATATAATTTGGTTGCTAAAGGGAATCATAGTGGAAGCTATCTTTTCAGCAATTAAAAAAGAAATGGCCGCTTTATGGTTCAGGATCATTTGTGTTTCTTGTAAGTCCCGATCTAGGGCGCTTTTACCAAATTCAATGAGTTCTTTGGTTTCCAAGTAGGTATAGGTATTGCCTTCAAGGTGGCTGGATGCCCAAGACAAATCAATCAAAAAACGGTTTAATAAATCTTGGGCATAGGTTCCAGCAGGTAGCATATCAGTATCTAGCCGGCCCATTTGTTCCAAATGCCGACAGGTGCTCCCCCCTAGATATTGGGTTTGATTAGGAATGTATTCATCCAAAAGGCTGCGTTCGTACCCAACCACAGGCCTTTTTGCCAAAGGCTGCCTGATTTGATGTAAAACCCCGTAAGAGGGGATGGAAAGGGGTATATCTGCCGTCATTTCAGAGAAATTCAGTTGATAAACGCGGTATTTACCCTGAGTATGACTTTGAACATGCCCAGCTTCTATCAAGGTTTTCAAATGGCGTTGAATACTTCGAATAGAAATTGAAATCCCTTCTGCTTTGAAGGCCTGCATTAGCCCCTCGATGTCCGTACCCTGGGGGTATTGAGAGAGGAGACCTATCAGCTTCTTTTCTAAAGGGATACGTATTTTTGTCGTCTTCATACCCTTATTTTGGCGCAAGTTGTCGCAGATCACAAGTATTTTGTCGCGGATGATAATTTTATGCAGGGTAATTTATAGAAATTGTCATTTTTGTGAAATTGACATATAATTAAATTAAGGCAGGAGAGATGAATATGCATTTAGAATATAGATTAACTGTGAGTGAAAACGGAAGGGTGTTGTTACCCGCAAAATTTAGAGATCAGTACCAGATTAAACCAGGCGATCAATTATTGCTATCTTGTGATGACGATGTAAAATTGATCCTTCTCTCTGAAAAAATTAAAGATTTTCAAAAAATAATTAAGAAATCTAATAAAAATAACATTTCATTGGTCGATGAATTGAAAAAAAGCAGATCAAAAGATGAGTAAGTGTGTTTTGGATGCCTCTGTTATTTTAGCGCTTTTAAATTCAGAACCTGGCGCTAAAAAAGCAGAAAGTTTGATTCCAAAATCAATTGTTTCCGCGGTTAATGTTTCTGAAGTATCGGCAGAGCTTAACTCAAAATTAAATATTGAAATTTCAGAATGTAAAAATATCTTAAGAACTCTGTGTTCGGAAGTTTATGATTTTGATTTTGAGCAAGCAATTTTATGTTCAGAATTAAAGAAGCAAACAAAAAAGCAAGGTCTCTCTTTAGGTGATCGGGCCTGTATCGCCTTAGGCATACATTTAAATTTGCCCATTTATACAGCGGATAAAGTCTGGATGCAGCTTGATTTGAAAAACTGTGATATCAATTTGATTCGTTAAATATTGCATCAGCTTTAATTTTTAAATAAATCTTCTAAATCCATAAAACTATCTAAAATTTCTTCAGAGTATAGATTTTTTTTAATTCCAGAAACCGAAATAAAGGAAACAAAAATTTGTGCGGAAGTTTTCTTTTGAAATTTGTAGTTGTTAATTTTATTTAATAGATTATGGTAATAATTTTTATCTA
>JBJSZW010000091.1:0-12145 GCA_046090565.1 Gammaproteobacteria bacterium | reverse complement strand
GTTTTGCATGGTCTAAATTTGACAGGGCTGAATTAATTTGTTCTTGCACCAAACTGCCCCATTTGTCCATACCCCATTTGGGGTTAATTTCTAGCCCAAATTTTGAAACAAAATCCGAATTAGCATAGCGTGCAAGGGCTTCTTCTTCTGATTGGGTGACCTCAGTTCCGTTTGGGCCATGGTGACTAATCGTATCAATACTAGAAGGTTTGTATGGATTATAAACCTCATTGCCATGTTGTTTGGGGTTGCCTGTGGGATCTTTAAAGGCTAATTTACCGCGATAGGCATAATTCATCAATTGTCCTACTAGAAATTGATAAGCGGTGGTTATTCCTGCCCTGGCAGTCATAAAAGGTTCAAAAAATGCGGAATCAAGCTCGAATTTATCTTCAATTTTGTGTGCAAAGCCGTCTTTGACTAGGCTTTCTAATAAATTGTTCATTTCTGGGTCTTGGGCAGCCAATTGATGCAATAAGTGTTTTGAAAGTGCTTGGGTTAGGGTTTTAAGATCCTTAACACCATTGCTTCCTCCTTCAAAAGTATTGACAAGCAGGGTAGAGGCCCAGGCGGGTAATTCTAGGTTTAAGGGAAAGGTTTGGAACAAACCATCCCAGTCGCCAAAAAAAGGTCTGTTTTTATAATCAGACAAAACATGAATGGGCTGTGGCTTACCTACTTCTTGCCCTGCCTCATTTCTAGAAACTTGGTAGATTGGCATGGTAGACCATTTGTTGTGTTTAAAAAATTGAGAAAGCTTTTCTTTGGCTTTAAGCCATTGATCGGTGTCATTTATATTACGGAAAATATCACGAGGAATTTCTGTTTGCAAACTGCTGAGTGCAGTAAGAGGATGTGCTTCTGGTTCAATTTGAGATGAAGGATTATTGGGGTCAAAATCACTCAATTTTAAACAAAATTCCTGTTCTTTTGGATTTCTTATTTTGAAATACAGGCTATTTTTGAGTGGATCAAAAATTAAATCTTGGTATTCGCCTTTATTGGCCCGGATAAAAATAGACAAAAGAGATTCTTTAGCCTGAGTGGCACGTATTTTTTTAGGATTACCCTCTTTTTCCAAAATATGTTCTATAAGATGTTGGCGATCTTTATCATCAAAACCGAGATATGTATTTTCTTTCGGATTAAAGCGAGTAAATTTGATATTGGGATCATCTTTCGGAATTTCTGTTTCGGTGATGGCATCAATGAGGGTTTCGTAGGGTTCTGTAACTTCTGGTGTTTCAAGTGCTTTAATCCAAAGTTCCATGGCTTGAACGGTTTGTAGATGATCTTGATCTTTAAAAATTTCTTTTTGGCTTTTAAGATAGGCAATTAATTTTGGTAATTCTGAAGGCTCTAGTTTCGTATTTTTGAAAGCTTTAGGTAAATGATCCCAAAACTCAGAGATATCGACAAACAATTGAGGAGCGGCGATATTGCCGCGTTGCGGGCCCTGCGGGCTTGATTTGCTAAGCGTCATGCCGGTTTTATTCGCAATTTCTTCACCAGAACGCTGAGCAGGCAAATCCCCATCAAAAACTGTAGTTGCACGAAAACTGCAGGGGCCAAAAATTTTAGAAAATTGGTTTAAAATTTTGGAAAACCTTAGGGGCATGCCAATGCTGTCGGCTTGAGCCAAATGCGATTTAATGGAGATTCCGCGATGTAGCAGAGGTGCTTGATTATTTGGAATGGACATACACGCTTATTTTAGTTCTGTATTTTGAACCCCTTATACATGAAGCATAGCATTTTTCGAAGTAAAAAACCTACTTTAATAGAATTAATTTGTTGCAAAGCACTACAATTAAGTGCTAGATTAAATGCTAAGTTAGGTGCTAAACAGGGTTTTTTATGCAAATAATACAGATAGCGCTTTATGAACAAATGCTTGAAATAATAGAAAATGCAGAGCTATTGGTTATAGCCAAAAAACGATTAGAAGAAAAGGCTGAAGCAATTAGGGTTGCTTGGGATGAATTATAAAAAAAACCCAGCTTTTGAGTATGGCTGGGTTTTTAGAGTTTTTAGGTTTTAATCTACGACTTCAACCATTTCGAAGTCCATTTTGGTGGCACCACAATCTGGGCAACGCCAATTCGGGGGGACATCCTCCCATTTGGTGCCAGGTTGAACGCCATCTTCAGGCCAACCTAGGGCTTCGTCGTAAACATAACCACATAACAAACAAACGTATTTTTTCATGATATTTAGGCCTTTTCTTTTGCAAAACTAACTTGTAAGCTACGGCCCCGGAATTCGGTGCCGTTTAATTCAACTGCGCGTTGGGCTTCTTTATTGGAAGTGAAGCTAACAAAACCATAGCCTCGGGCGCGGCCGGTGTATTTGTCTATGGGGATGTTTACAAATTCGATTTGTCCGAACTGAGAAAACAAAGAAGCTAATTCATCTTCTGTGGCTCTGTAATCCACATTTCCAACGTAGATTTTGCTGCTGGATTCGGCATTGCTACTACCATTTGAATAAGCATTGTCAGAAGAATCATTAAAATTACTAAAATCACTAGAATTATTAAGAGCATTCATGTGGTTAGTAAACTCAGAAGCCTGAGCTATGGGAATACCCCAGTGTGTTGCAAAAGCCTGTATGGCACCCAGCATTTGTTGAAGCAATTTGGTTTGTGCCAATTGGGCATCCGTTGCGGCTTTGAGTTGTTTTAAGGCATTGTCTTGCTTGAAATAAAGCACGAGGCCTAAAATCAACCAAGCGCCTAAAACAGCGGCCATGATGCCATAGATGGTTTGAAATTGTATATTGTCCCAAGACATAATGAAAAATTCTCCTAATTAAAAATATAATTTTCTGATACAACGGCGATTAAAGCCATGCAAAGATGCAGCATAGACAGGAAAACTGCGGCAGAGCCTAAATCTTTGGCTCGACCACTTAATTCATGTCTTTCAGTTCCAATACGGTTCACAACTGCTTCAATGCCTGAATTTAAAAGCTCTACAATTAAGACTAATACCCAAGCGGAAATCAGCCAAGCGCCCTGATAAACATTTTTGCTTAAGCAGTACACCACTGGCAGCCAAAACAAGCCCAAAAGCAATTCTTGTTTAAACGCCATTTCATGTTGATAGGCGGCTTTCAAGCCCTGAATCGAGTAGCCAATGGCTTTGATAATTCTTGTGAAAAAATACATATTCAGTAATACTTAATATCCAAATCTTTGGCAGCTTTCACTTCGTCTAATCGGCGAACTGGCAGCGTATGGGGGGCATTGTGTAGGATTTCAGGGTTCTTATCGACTTCTACCAAAATGCTTTGTAGGGCAGCTATCAAGCGGTCTAAATCCTGTTTGGATTCGGTTTCGGTAGGCTCTACAAGCCAGCATTCAGGAACAGAAAGGGGAAAATACACGGTGGGTGCATGAATCCCAAAATCTAACAAACGCTTAGCGATATCTAAGGCAGAGATTCCCTTTTCTTTGAGCACTTGTTTGAAAGTCACTACAAATTCATGGGAAGCCATGCGCTTCGGGTATGCGGCTATCATACCCAGCTTTTTGAAACCTTGCAATAAGTAATGGGCATTAAGACAGGCCAGCTCTGAAACTTGAGTCAGACCCGTTCGGCCTAGGAGGCGAATATAGATGTAGGCCCGCAACAAAATGCCTGTATTTCCCATAAAGGCAGAGAGACGACCAATCGATTGTGAAGGTGAATGCCATTGATATTTGTGATCCCCTCCTGAGTTTTTGATAACGAGGGGGCTGGGCAAAAAAGGGCTTAATTTGGCATTGGCAGCCACGGGCCCGCTGCCTGGGCCACCACCGCCATGAGGCGTTGCAAAGGTTTTATGCAGATTCATGTGCATGACATCAAAGCCCATGTCCCCGGGGCGTGTACGGCCCATGATGGCATTTAAATTCGCGCCATCGTAATAGAGCAGGCCGCCGGCTTCATGCACCAGGTTTGCAATGGTTTCGATTTTTCTTTCAAACAAGCCAAGCGTTGAGGGGTTGGTGAGCATGATGCCTGCGGTTTTAGGGCCAAGCGCGCTTCGTAGGTTTTCTAAGTTCAAATCTCCATGGGCATCTGTGGCTAATTCTCTGATTTTAAAGCCCGCCATGACAGCGGATGCTGGATTGGTACCATGGGCAGAATCCGGCACTAGAATTTCATTGCGATCAAAATCACCTCGGCTTTGGTGATAGGCGCGGATCATGAGAACCCCGGCCAATTCACCCTGAGCACCTGCCATAGGGCTTAATGAAACGCCAGACATGCCTGTAATGGCTTTTAAGTATTCCTGTAATTCCCACAGGCATCCTAAAATACCCTGGCTATGATCCAAATCTGCTAAGGGATGCCTTTGTAAGAAGCCGGGCAGGGAGGCTAAGCGATGCGCAGCCCTGGGATTGTACTTCATGGTACACGAACCTAGGGGGTACATTTGTTTGTCGATAGCGAAATTTTTATAGGACAGGGCTGTAAAATGCCGAATCACCTGCAATTCAGAAAGTTCAGGCAGCTGGGCTGGAGTTCGTCTTAAAAAAGCCTGTGGAATATTAAAGGCATTGTTTTTTAAATCATCGGATCCTAACCCTAGGGTAGGGCTGCGTCTTTGGGCTTGTGATGCTTCAAAACTCAAAGGCGTGTTAGGCATGTTTAAATATGCTCCATGGCGGTATTAATGGAGATGGCGAATCGATCCAATTCTTCTTTGGAGTGCATTTCTGTGGTGCAAATTAATAAAGTGTTTTCTGGAAAAAGCGGATGCTGTACACCGGCCTGTATGCCCTGTTTAGAGAGTATTTTTAAAATTTTTTCTACAGGCACTTCGAATTGAAACAAACATTCATGAAAGCAAACGGCATCTTTAAAATAGGGTCGTTGCTGTAAAATAGATTTTAAATATTCCAAATTAGCATGCGATTGTTGGGCCACTTCAATCAAACCTTGGCTACCCATGAGGCTTAAATAAATAGTAGCCGCCGTCACTAAAAGCCCCTGATTGGTACAAATATTAGAATTGGCCTTTGCGCGGCGAATGTGTTGTTCTCGTGCTTGTAGGGTGAGGGTAAAACCTGTTTTGCCTTCTAAATCTACTGTTCTGCCCACCAAGCGCCCAGGTAACTGCCGAATGTATTCCTGTTTGCAACACAAAAATCCAAAATAGGGCCCACCAGATGCTAGGGGTGCGCCAAAAACTTGGCCATCCCCACAGGCAAAATCAGCACCGGTTTCTCCCCAAGACCCTGGGGGCGAAAGCCAGGCCACCATCATGGGATTCACACAGGCAATGATTTTAGTGCCTTGGGCATGGGCTAAATTCGTGAGTTCGTGAATGGGTTCTAAAATACCAAAGACATTGGGCCAGGGCAGAACAAGCGCTGCATAAGCCTGGGTTTTTAATTGATCTGAAGCTATGCCCAGATCAATTTGCCCTGTTTTGGGATCAAAGGGTAGCATTTCGATTTGAATATTTAGGCCCTGAGTGAGGGTTTGGACGGTTTCTAAGTACCAGGGATGCAGGCTTTGGGGAATCAAAACCGCTTGGCGTTCTTCTTTTTTATCCAATCGAAGGGCCATTAAAACGGCTTCTGCTAGAGCAGATGCGCCATCGTAAAGCGAGGCATTGGATACATTCATGTGCATGAGTTGGGTCATCATGCTTTGGTATTCATAAAGCAATTGTAAAGTACCCTGGCTTGCTTCGGGCTGATAGGGGGTATAAGCGGTTAGAAATTCACCACGCCCCGCCAATTCCCAGACAGCTGCCGGAATATAATGCTGATAGGCCCCAAAACCCAAAAAATTCAGTTTGTATTGATCTTTCTGAGCACGTTTTTGCAATAACTTAGAAACATTTAATTCAGAAGAAGCTTCCGGGATATTTAAGTGATTGATTTGCAGGGATTTTGGGATTTCAGAAAAAAGATCATCCAAGGCGCCTAGCCCCAGGGTTTGGAGCATGCTTTGAATTTCAGGTTCTGTGTGTGGTGCAAAACTCATAATTTAGGGCTCTTATTCTTTCTATTTGCTATTCTTCAGTTTCAATCAATAATTCATGGTAGGCTTGGGCGTTTAAAAGATGCTCTAATTCTTGAGGATCTTTGAGAATGATTTTATAGAGCCAACCATCGCCATAGGGATCAGAATTCACCAAACTCGGCGCTTCTTCCAGGTCATTGTTGATGCTAGCAATTTCGCCTGAAACAGGGCTGTAAACATCGCCAGCTGCTTTGACAGATTCTACAACGGAGACTTCATCTCCTGCATGCACATGTTGTTCTAAATCGGGCAAATCAATAAAAACTACTTCGCCTAAATTATGCTGCGCAAAATCAGTAATACCGATAGTGGCTAATTTTTTATCATCTAGGCGCACCCATTCATGCGTTGGGGTGTAATAAAGCTCTTTTGGAATTTGAGTGTCTGTCATCTTAATAAGATCCTTAAATTTGCGCTTTTCCTTGTTTCACCAAGGGGCTGGGGTAGAGTTTAGCGGCTACTTTTTTGCCATGAATTTCAACTTGTACTTGTTCAAAACCGGTGGGGATTCTAGCCAAACCAATGCCTTTTTTAAGACAGGGTGAATAGCCCCCACTGGTTAATAAACCAATTTCTAAACCTTTGGCAAAGACTTTTTGTCCATTTCTGCAAACGCCTTTGTCTAGTAATACCAAAGATTTTAATTCTAAAGTTATTTTGTGTAAATTTTTTTCTAAGGCCGCTCGGCCAATGAAGTTTCTTTCTCCAGGATTAAACGCAACAGTCCAGATTAAATTGGATTCGATGGGCGTGGTTTCTGTGTTCATGTCCTGCCCGTATAAATTAAAACCAGCCTCCAATCTTAGGCTGTCGCGGGCGCCCAAACCACAGGGCTGAACGCCTTGCTTGATGAGGACTTGCCACAGTTTTAAGATTTGCTCTTGTTTTAAAATTAGTTCTAGGCCATCTTCTCCCGTATAGCCCGTCATAGCAATAAGACCCTGGGCTTCAGGAAGCCAGAGGCAATCAAAAGCCTTGGCTTGTGTGACAAAGCTTTCAATTTCAGGCCAGGCTTGATTCAAAGCACTTCGAGCTTTGGGGCCTTGTAGGGCTAAAATGCCGTGGTCTTGGAGTTTTTGAATTTGGACTTCCCAGGGGCGGGCTTGTTTTTCAAACCAGGCCAAATCAATCTCTAGATTGCCCGCATTTACGACAATGAAATAATCTTCATCGCTGATTTTGTAAGCGATTAAATCATCAATAATGCCCCCTTCTGGGTTTAAAATACAACTGTACAAGGCGCGGCCATTTTTTAGTTTGCCAGGATTATTGGCCAATACATAGCTTAAAAAATCCAGGGCATCTGGGCCTTGAATTCTTAAAGTGTGCATGTGGGATACATCAAACAGCCCAACATCGCTGCGCACTTTTAAATGTTCCTCTATTTGGGAACCATAATGCAGGGGCATGTTCCAACCGGAAAAATTGGTTAATTTAGCCCCTAATTTTTGATGTTCTTCAAAAAGGCAGGTAGTTTGCATGGTTGATCATCCCTGTTTTCAATCTTTGAACTTTAGAAAGCACTTTCGAACCCAAACAGTTTACAACAGACAGGGGTATTTTGTCTTGGTTTAAGTTGGCATAACGAATCGCATTCATGCTCTGACTCCAAAGTTTGGCTCGGACGCTGGATTTTAAAGCAAAACTTCTCCATAGGCCTGGGTGGTTCAAAGATTTTTCGGCATAGCCCTGTTTTAAAATTCTATTTAAATTCTTATAAAATTCATAAAGCTGTGCCAGGGCCAAATTAAAACCTTGGCCAGCCATGGGGTGAATTTGTTGGGCGCTGTCGCCAATGAGTAAAAGCGGCATTTTTGCATTAGTTTCTGCCAGGGTATTAAACAAGGGATAGCGCTGCATTTTTTCAATCTTATAAAATAATCCAAAAAAGCCCGAACAGGCCTGGTTTAGAAATTCTAAAATACGGGTATTGTTAGCATCAGAATTTTTATCTTCTTCAAGCTTTTGAAAATTAGGCGCACCTGAAAAAACCAAGGCCAATTCATTCGGATTTTGACAGGGCAGGCAGGCCATAGCTGAGGCATCTTTGAAAAATTTCTGATAGGCGGTATTTTGGTGAGGCTCTGTGGATTGAAGTTTAGCGACCATGGCCTGCTGTTCGTAGTTCTGTGTTTTGGCTTGAATACCAAAGGCCTGGCGCAGCCAAGAGCGGCTGCCATCCGTGGCTAGCCAGAGTTTGGCCTGAATGGGGCCCAGATTGGTTTGAAGTGTGTGGCTTGAAACAGATTGGGAAAAAGCCTGAGCCTGTATTTCCCAATACCAGGTGAGCTTGTGTTGTTCCTGATGCTCAAGAGGTTCAAGTTTTTTGTATAAGAGTTGAAGCAAGTCTTGATTTTCAATGTGATAGGCGAGTGCTGGTAACTGGGCCTCCTGATGCGATAATTCTAGGTTAGAAAAACCTTGTTCATAGGCCAAGAACATTTTTAAAATAGGCTGGTATTTTAAATCTGGGATATCCCAAAGATCTAAAATCTGAAAAAGCTCGATGGCCTGGGCATTTAAGGCCAGGGTTCTGAAATCCCTGAAATTTAAAAAATCAGTTTGGGATTTTTGTTCCAAAAGCGCCACAGAAAAGCCCAAATCACTTGCGATTTTTGCAGCAATCAAACCTGCTAAACCTGCTCCCATGATGGCAATATCAAACATCACCAGCCCGAACCCGTTCTTAGAAAATGTTGGCAGGGAGATTTTAATAAACTTTCCAATAAATCTTGTTTTAAAATGCTTTGGGTAAAATCATAAATTTTGTCTACATCTTCGCTTCGAGCTTGGGTATAATCCTGGGAGGTTTTAAGGCCTTTTTCTAGATACAACTTAACAAAATCTTTAACATCCCTTAGGCCTAAATTTAAACCTTGGGCACCTATAGGGATGAGCGTATTGGCGGCATTGCCTAAGAAAACAGTTTGGGGAATGGCAGGGTGCAGCAGTCGAGAAGCTTGTATCGAGTAGCGATGTTGTTTTTGAATTTGGGCCTGATAATTTACGGCACTTAAAATACGATTAATGGCTCTAAAACTCTGAACATCGGGCTCATTATATTCTGAAATTTCAGCATGGGGCTGAATCAAAACAAATTTGGCTTCATGGTTTGTGCCCTGGGGCAGGGGTAATAAAGCAGCACTCTGATCTTTGCCTAACAAAAATTCATAGGCCTGATTTTCTAGGGGGCGGTTTAATAGCAAATGGGCTAGCTGAATATGGTACATGGGGCTCATAATATAGGGCTTTAAGCCTAGAAAATTCGCAACTGTAGAAGGACTGCCATCGGCTGCGACTAGAAAATCAGTATGAAAAAGGCTTTGCTTTTGCTTATTGCTTTGAATCTGCCAGGTGTGTTCTTGCTTTGTAATATTTGTAATTTGAGTGCCATATTGAACTTCGCATAAGCCTCCTGAGTGATTTGAGTTTAGGGCCTCTAATAATAATCCATGCAAGCTGGCGGCTGAAATCATCAAACCCAAAGATTTTTGCTTAATCAAGCTGGCAGGCAGTTCTAGAATAGGAGAGCCTTGTTTTACGACATGCAAGGTTTGAATTTCTTTGCCGAGTTTGTGTATTTTTTCAAGCAGGCCCAATTGTTTTAAAAAATCCAGAGAACTGGCAGACAATGCAAAAGTTCTGGGATCGGATGCAAAGCTGGAGGCATCTTGGGCGATTTCTAAGATTAGGCTTGAAATACCCTTTTGTTTTAAAAATAGGGCACAAGCCAGGCCCACAAAGCCTGCGCCAATTATAATGATAGGCTTATGGCTTTCCATATTTTTATGCACGAAGGGCTTCGACATCGGCAATGCTTTTTACTATATTTGCGCTTAAAACTTCAGAACCTTGGGGAGTCACTAAAATATCATCTTCAATGCGAATGCCAATGCCTTGGAATTCGGGGGCGAGATTGGGAATGTTTGGATCCATGTACAGGCCTGGTTCGACAGTTAGAGCCATATTTGCTTGTAAATAACGGGATTCGCCTTGTACTTCATAGGCGCCTGCATCATGAACGTCTAATCCCAGCCAATGCCCACTGCTGTGCATGTAATAAGGGGAATAGGCCCGGGTTTCTATCAGGCCGTCTATAGAGGTTTTAGAATTTTCAGAGGCATTGAGTATTTTTAAATCCACCAGGCCTTGAACTAGAATGCTAACAATGCTTTTTTGAATGTCTGACCACTGAAGTCCAGGACGAATGGCCGCAATTGCGGCTTCTTGTGCACTTAATACCAGCTGATACAAATCCCGCTGGGGGCCTGAAAATTTCTTGCCAATCGGGTAGGTTCTGGTAATGTCTGAAGCATAGTATTCGTATTCAATGCCAGCATCAACCAAAAGCAAATCTTGGGCCTGTAAGAGGCTGTTGTTCCGGGTATAATGTAAGGTACAGGCATTGCTGCCTGCTGCTACGATGCTGGGATAGGCCAGTTCGCAGCCCTGTAGGTTGGCCTTATAGGCAAATTTTGCGGCCAATTCAAATTCATACATGCCAGGTTTTGTGCTTTGCATGAGCTCCTGATGAGCAGTTGCGCTTAAATTAGCGGCCTTTCGAATAAAATCCAGCTCTAATTCTGTTTTGAATAGGCGCTGTTCGTGCAAAATACTTTGGGCATCGTACAGGGCATCGTAAACGGATTTTTGACGGCGTTTTCTTTGGCGTGCTTTTTTAATCCAAATCATGTTCATTCGCCGATCCCAATGATTTTCAATGCCTAGGCTCAAATACAGAACCGGGTGTTCTAGAATATAATCAATGGCTCGATTGTCTAATTCTTGAATGGGAAAAGCCAAATCCAGGCCCAAATAATCTGGCGCTGCTTCTACACCTAGTTTTTCTCCTACCCAGGTTTCTTCTTCTTTGTTTTTGGGTTCTAGAAATAAAATGCTTTTGGTGTCGTGCGCTTCGCCTTTGAGTAAAATTAAGGCGGCACTGGGTTCTTTAAAACCTGTTAAATAAAAAAAATCGCTGTTTTGGCGGAAGGGGTATTCGGTGTCGCTGTTGCGTTGGTGAATCAAGGCCCCAGGAATAAACATCATGCTGTGTGTGGCCATTTTGGCCAAAACTTGCCAGCGCCTTAAAGAAAATTCGGCCTTCCATTCGGGTGAAATAGGAGCTAACATAAGTTAAATATCCTTCTGATTTAAACTGATTCAAAATCTTAAATCCCAATTAAACATCATACAGGCAGAAAGATTCCATTGTCTATAACTAGCTATAATTTTTTATATGTTTTCAAACATTATGTTGCGGAACATAATGTTATAGCGCATAATATTATGTATGAGATTTGTGAACAGAACAGATGAACTATAACCATTAAATAGATTAAATGACAGAACTTCTGCCTTTGTGGTGATTTGGGGGCGAAGACGTGTTGGAAAAACGCGCCTATTACTGGAATGGTTAGAGCAATTTAGTTTAAAACACGCCAGAAATTCACAAAATATTCAAAATGCCTTGGAAAAATCAGGCCTGTATTGGGTGGCGGATGAATCTTCAGCCAGCCTGCAGCGCCGCTATTTTGCGATGGCACTCGCCCAGTATTTGCCAAGTTTTGATGAAATAGAATACCCGGATTGGCAGGTATTTTTTAATCGCTTGGCCAAGGAAGCCAAAACACAGGCCTCGATTCAGGAGAATTAAACCCTAAGTCATCAAATACACTGCCACGAGTCACATGATTTTTCATAATAGCGTCATCCTCATTTCCAATAATTCAGCATATCGTTTTTTTGTTATATCGATGTCTTTTTTGGTTGTTTGGTTGGTTTTTTTCACAAAACTGTGTAGCACATAATTCGTATTTCTTTAATTCCACTGCCAATGCCAACCATGGGCTTCCAATCGCAGGGTTCCAGTTCTCTTTGCACTCTGTCCAAATTGTATCCGATTTCTCGACGCGCATTTGGTGGGTATTCCCTTACTATACGATGGGTTGAACCAAGCCAGACAATTCTTTTCATATTTTTAATTATACAATATTTTATATATTCTACCGAAATGCGGCGCAGTGCTCCATCTGTAACCGCTTGCTCCGGCAAAGGTTCAGATGGAGGTGAAGCGCCGCGTCTAATATTAATCCCTAACATTTTAATATAAAAAATTTCAT
>JBJSZW010000090.1:0-3632 GCA_046090565.1 Gammaproteobacteria bacterium | reverse complement strand
CTTTTTTTAAAGCAACTTTTAGCGTCATGGGCTTTTTAGCCAAAGCCGACGGCAGGGTGAGTGAAACAGAAATTAAAGTGGCCCAAAAAATAATGCAAGATTTGGGCTTAAATTCAGAAATGCGTTCAGAAGCCATTCATTTATTTAATACGGGTAAACAAACGGATTTTAACATGCAGGAGGTATTGTCCCAATTGCATCAAGCTTGTGGCGGCGACAAGCGCTTGTTAAATTATTTTTTAGAATTACAATTTGAAGCCGCTTTGGCTGATGGAGCTTTGAATCAGTTTGAAGAAAAAATATTACTGAATATCGCAAAAATTTTAAAATTATCGAGCCTAGAAGTACAGCAGCTTTGGCTACGCATGCAATCTTACCAGTCTTTTTATGAATTTTTTAGTCAGGCACGCTCTGGGTTTAATGCTAGGCAACAGGGATTTAATCAAGGGCATAGACAGCAACAGGGCCAGTATGGCCAGCATAGCCAGCCAGGCCAATCTTTGGATCATGCCTATGGTGTTCTGGGGGTGAAGCCTAATGCAGCAGTCAATGAAATTAAACAAGCCTATCGCCGCCTCATGAATCAGCATCATCCCGATAAACTAGTATCCAAAGGCCTGCCTCCTGAAATGCTGAAACGAGCCAAAGAAAAAGTACAGGAAATTACCGCCGCTTATGATTTGATTCGTCAAGAAAAAGGCTTTAAATAAAATTATTTAAGCTTTAGGTTTGTTGAGATCTTTTTTGCTTTTTGGATCATCAGGGCTTTGATCTAGGGTTTGAACTGTGACAGGCAGAGCGGGTATTTCAGTGGAGGACAGGGTACTGATTTCAGGTACAGATTGGGAACTGCGATTAATTACTTTTTCTGCCAGGCGCTGTTCTCGATCGGGGCCAGTAGGTTTTTGTTTCTTATCTAGGGTATGAGAGTCCTCAGTAGTGCTGGATTTTCGGAGTTGTTCTGTCTGTTCTGCTTGTTCTGGTGAAGCAGGTTTTGATGAACCAAAGCCGAAAGCATTTTTTATTGATGTAAAGGTGTCTACTACAAAATTTTTGAAATAATTCCAAGCCGCTTTTAGTTTTCCAAAAAATCCAAGTGGCTTTTCAGGTTCTAAGGGTCCATTTATAGGCTCATTGATGACTGGTGAACCTTGTGGAGCCGATTGAGAAGTTGGAATCGAAATTGAAATTGGATTTGGTTCAGGGCTGGGGTTATTCATCAATGGCCCGGCATGGGGATTGGGGCCTGAAGTCGGTAATTTTTTATCTTCATCCTCTGGGTTAGGCACTGTTTTCAAGGGTGGCGCTTGTTCATCAGGTTCAAGGCTTTTTTCTGTAGAGATAGTCGGCGGTGGTGGGCTGGGTTGACTGGGTGGGCTATTAAGTATTTCTGTATCGCTAGTGGGGACACTGGGATTACCGCTTGCTTGTTGTGTGTTTTGTGGCGCATCTACATCTGCATTTATGATTGTAGCACTGGGTATAGCCGATGGGCTTGGAGCTATTACGCTGATTTTATCAAGATTTTGAAGAGCTTCGGTGATATCAGTGCCTGTAATATCAATATCATTTCTTGTTAAATCTATCTTTGCTAAAGATGTTATTTTCTCTTCTAAAAATTGGGTAGCTTGCTCTTGATTGGCCTCAAATGGATTAACCGGTGGATTTTTTCCGATTAGAATTTCGACACGTTTTTTAGATTCTTCATTTTTTCTGTCGTCTGTTTTTTCTTTTTCTGCCAACCGTTCTTTTCTAGCGAGTTCTTCTTTTTGTTTGTCGTTTTCAAGTTGCTGTTTTTTATCTTGATCTAAAAGAAGTTTATATTCTGCTGGAAAATCTTGAGGGCTTGTATTTTTATTAGCATTATCTAAGAATTCTTTATCTTTTTTAGATAGATTTTTGTTTTTAGCTGTTAATAATTCTTTCAACGTCCGAAGTTTTTTCTTGTATTCGAATAATTTAGGATCCAAGTCTATTTTTTCTGGCTTACCTTGAATATCTTTGCGTCTACTGGTTACCCTCTGTTTTAAAACCGCCCGCAGAGAGGCCTCAGAGGATTCATTAGAAATAATGGCTTTTTTTTGTGCTCGTTGTTCGGCTATTGTTGGAGGTGGTTCTGGTGGGGCTGGAGGCGGTGGGGCTGTGGGTGCTTCTGGTGCTGGTGGTGGTGGGGCATCCGGTGGGGCCATTGGAGCGGCAGGAATATCAGCAGAGATATTCAAAGCCATGGCTGTAGCTGTAGAAGCGACCAAAGCTTCTGCTTGCTTTGCTTGAACTATTTCTCTGATAGATTGTTTTTTATTTGCGAGTTCTTCTTGTTTTTCTTTGAGATTTTCAATATCTGCTTTTAATGATTTAATTATTTTATTTTGTTTTTCTAAGATTTCTTGTAGTACTGTGGAATCTTTTTCTAAACTACTATTCGCAATTTGTTGATTAATTTTTTGTAATTTTTCCATTTTATCATGAAGAAGTTTTTCTTTGCGTTCAATATCTAGTTCAAATTCTTTTATTTTTTCTTCTTTAGTTATCTTCCTAATGCTAGAGTTTTCTGTGCGTGGTTTCAATTGAGGGGGGTTCTTGAGGGCCTCAGTCAAATCGGCGCCAGTGGGAGTTGAGATGGCTGTATTCGATTTGGATTCCCGGGGTTTAGGGCTTGAGTTTTTCGAGGCTGTTGTAGTAGTGTCTAGAGTTGCCGCAATGGCAGGGGCATCTGGTGCCGCCGGGATATCAAAAACTGGGGCTTGAGGGGCTATGGGAGGGGTATCTGGTGCTGTTGGAATATCAAAGGCAGGTGCTTGTGGTGCTTGAGGGATTCCTGAATCATTTATCGGAGTCGAATAACTAGGGCTTGAATTTGGCCTTGTGTCTGCAATAGCGTTTTTTAACAATTCCAGTTGTTTTTTTAAATCGATTTTTAATTGCACTATTTCTTGGTTATTTTTTTCAATTGTTTTGATAGAGGAAGGTGTTACATTAAGTTCAGATTGTTTATCATCCAGTTCTTGATTGATGGCGGTTAATTTTTTGCTTAATTGATTAACAAGATCTTTTTTTTGTTTTATATTTTCATCTTCAGGGTTTGATTGTGGAGTAGAATGTGTTTGAGATTGTTTTTGTCTAGATTTTTTTAGAGCGTCTAGAGCGTCTAGAGCGTCTTTTAGTTTTTTTTTGGTTAGACTCACTGTCTGCACCCCAATCATCTGCCTCATCTGCCATAAAATAAACCTATATAATATAATCGAATAATAATGCGAATAATAATGTTGTATTCAGTAGTGTAGTAAAAATCAGGGGCAAGATACCCAGCTTCCAGGCCCTGGATAGGGGTAGGTCGCTTCCTTAAGTGCTGCGCACCAGGCCAGTACACGATTGTCTGTGCTTAAATCATTTACATCTGCTGTACCTGCAAAACCAGCACCACAATAGACTTGAGACATTCTGCCTCCACTGTGGGTAAGTTTTGCACAGCAACTGTAGTTATAGGAAGGTCCTCCTGTGTACATGCGTTTATAAATATCAATACACCAAATGCTTGCAGTAGCGCTGCTGTTTAGCGATTCAGTGCCACATATTTCATTTTTAATTGCTTGTAACGTCTTCCAATGGTTTCTAATTGGTTTATTGTCAGC
>JBJSZW010000089.1:0-3040 GCA_046090565.1 Gammaproteobacteria bacterium | reverse complement strand
GTATCACTGCCAATATACCCTACCCTCACAACCCTAAAACTTTTACCAAGATCTTGGTTTGCTCTATGTAAGCCATTTAATATTTGCTTTTTTAATAATTTTTTATCAACTAATGTTTTTTCTTTACTTTTATTTATATCTTCTAAAGTAAATTCAAAATTCAGTTTATTCTCTGATATAGTTAAACTTAAAAAATTATGTTTTGGCCCTGATATATATGCCATTTTGAGTTCATCATTATCTATAATCAATTTCATACTATTTGCCACAATTCAATCATTATTACATCTGTTCCACCAATGTAGTTTCTTTGGTTTGAGTGTTGACCCATACTCTTACATCACCAGGTTCTACTACCGCTACATGTGGATCAAGTGCCAGAGGATCTAAAAAAACGACTTCTTGTTTATGACCATCTAAACGACCAAGTTCTCCTGGCTCTAAAAAGTCTATGTTTTTACTCAAAAGATATTTTTTTGCAATATTAACTATTGATGCTTTATTCATTTTAAAATCTCACGGTATTAGCTTTGGGTTTAAGGCTGTCGACATAATTGTAAGCAGTAAAACTATCGATTTTTATGCGGTGGATAAAAGATATACAACCCTCCACTCAACATGTGTCAGTACCTAAATTATGAAGCCCAACAAGTTTTTTCGGGGAACTCTCCTGTTCTCCAATGTTTGATTATTTTCATCGCGGCTCTATCAAAAAAAACATGTGATGGATCATTTGGTGCCGGAAGGATTTCTTTAAATTCTTCCTTTAAAAAATTGAATTCTATAATTCCTACATTATCTGGCATATCATAGAATTTATACCTAACGTATTCATTCGTGTGTTCTAGTTTATCTAAATCGATGTAAAAAGCCATGATATATCTCCCATAATTGCTCGGTACTCAAACCTTATGCTTTTAGAATTCACATGTGCCTAGGAATATGAACTTCACCAGTATTGATATCAACATAAACAATATAAGCGCCAGGATCGTATAGACATTCATCATTATCACCATCATATTTTGAAAAAAATGATACTCTTGCAATATTTCTTTGAGTCAATAATTCTTTTGATTCATGATCCCTCTCCTCTTCAGGCAAAACTACTTCCCCACTCGTTACCACAATAGGCTAATCTTCTTTCAAAAGAACTTCGATTGCATTTTTTAGGATTTTTTCTTTACTTCACATTGGAATCCCCTGGCTTACCCGGTTTATTATTTCCCGCTTACGATGAAATCATGCCCAACATGTTTTTTGAGGGAATTCACGTTTTTTCCAATGTCTTAATAACGCCCATGCCGCTCTTTCAAAAAAAATACCTGCTTGATCACAAGGGTGCTCTTTGATTTCTCGTACATTGCCGTCTGATTTTCTAATTTCTACAACACCAAAATCTTCAGACTCTTCAGAATCCAATTTAAATTCGTACTTGGAAAACTCATTATTCTCTTCTATTTTATTTAAAACGATGTATAAACCCATAGTATAACTCCTGCAATTCTTTATTTGATAAACCTTCCAACGGAGAACGATGACCTGCCTTATTAGCAGCGTTATGCGCTCTTGTATAATTTGTTTTAAAAATACCTTCAAATTTAGACTCAAAAAGTTCATGCTTTAATAAATCAATATCTTTTTTACCATGGCTGCCTGTTTCAAGTCTTTTCCATGCTTCTACGATTAAAGGGTCTGAACCGAATCTATCTATTCCAGAATTTAATTCGTGTTTATTATTAAATATATGATCTTTTATTCTTTTCACTCGAGATTCCGAAAATCCTGTGTTTTTAGCTATGGATGAAATATCAGTTTTTGATAATCGAATTTGATCATAGATTTTATCGGCTAAATCTTCGGCTTTTAGAAAGTCTGAACTGGAGAGTTCTCTTGCTCCAGTTGATCTAGTTTTTTTAAATTTTTCCCAAGCAGGCAAATTCTTAAATTCTTTTGGCTGAGCTCCAGATTTCGGATACCCCGTTTTATTCATCGAAGAAGGTTTAAAACTGTATTTGGATCCAAAGCTGTAAGGGTTTTTAGAAGCAGAGCTAGCTTTAGCCCCAGTACCAAATTTACTAAAGGGATTATGCCCTAGGCCCTGGGAAGCAGAACTACTACTGGTGGCTTTCGAGATTCCGGATTTACTGATGCCCGAGGATGATTTATAGCTCGCTTTGGGTATGGATGACTTATAGGGAACATAGGTGCCTGCATAGGGGTGGGGTTTAGCGCCAAGCCCACCAGTCATCATGGATAAAATACTCATTCCCACATCATCGAAAGAACCGGGCACAAAAGTATTAACCGCGGCATGTGCTACGCCATAGGCTTTTCTTTCGCCCCAATTCAGTACGCCTCTAAAACCGGTGGCTGTATCATCTACGGAATAGATTTTTTCGTTTAATGAATTCAAAACACCATGTTTAACACCCATGGGCCGATTCACTCTTTCATAACCCTCATGCCATCCCTCAAAAAAGGCGGTAGCTAAGGGTACTTTTTTACGATTTTCTTGTTGCCAGGCTCGAATATCTGGACTATCTTCGCCATTCCATGAACGTTTTGCCATAGAAAACCAACTGGGTTTCGGGGGTAAATAGGCGGTAGGATTTTTTAAAAAATCTTCGACAGAAGCTTTAATGCCTGCTGCTTTTAAATCTTTCGCTAATTGCTGCCTTTTTTCAAGATTCAGTAATTTGGGTTTGCCATAGAGCATTTCATTCATGGTTTCAGAAGATTTGCTGTCTTTAGCAAAGCTTGGTCTTGAGGCCCCTAAATCGAAACCCGGTGTTTTATGGCTTGCAAATTTATGAAAGGGGCTAGCAGCTTTCTTTTCATAGGATAAAACACTGCCATACAAAAGCGCGCAATTTAAAATCACATCCGCTGGGATGGGTTGAATGGGGGAAGAGCTTGAGCCAGAACCAGAGGCCGGTTTGCTTCGGTTATAGAGATCTCGACAACCTTTAGCAAATTCCGGATTTTCATTGTACAGGGTTCTGGCATGTTTCAGCTGTTCTTCGCGGGTGGGGTATTT
>JBJSZW010000088.1:0-4497 GCA_046090565.1 Gammaproteobacteria bacterium | reverse complement strand
CCAGGAATACAATTGTGATTCAGCTATTCCCATATCTTTTGATACCCTAGCAACACCATCCATCGCTATACGCTTTAGGACCTGATCTTTGAATTCAGGGCTGTATTTCTTTCTAATTGTTTTAACCGCACTCATTCTATTACACCTCTACTGGATTATATTTTACTCTCTTAGTAGGGTATCCGGAAGACTGAGGCTAGATCATTGATCAATTATTTTCTGGTCCATCATTTTAATCACGCTAAACTTGAAGCGGCCATCACTGAAATTGCAAAGCCCATCCTTTCCCCTGAAACCATGGCCAAGCTATTGGTCAAAGATGAAAAATACGACAAGAAAGGGTTACTGTTTGGGCTTTTTAAGGCTGATCCTGATCATATTATCGTCATAAAAAAGCTTCTTATTAGCAAATCACTTTGTTTTCATCAATTGCTTTGCGGAAATTTTTTCCCAAGAAAAGAGCTGTTGCAAACCATAGTGCTAACAAAGGAAAACCCAAGAATCCACTTAATATAAGATAATAGCTCCGACCGGCCAGTTCCCCAAAAATCTTTTGCAGCGGATGCAGGAGCATATTAAAGATGGATCCAGCTTCTTTGGAAGCACGAGACCCAAATGTTTCAATCCACGCTTGAGCTTTAAATCGTACATCGGATGTTGTGGGAATATAAAGCTGCTTTAAAGCAGGCCCATTGAGGGCATAATTAATCGCTTTAGACCCTACCATAAGAGCAAACAGGAAAGACAAGCTATCGAACGTCAAGAATCCAAAAAGTGCTAATCCCACAATAACTGGCATCGCCGCTAAAGCAACTCCCACCCCTAGATAGCGAGTCACATTACTGATCCCCAAAATCAGACAGAGCAACGACACAATATTAACGCTGGATCCATAAATACTGAGATAATTACTTAGCGCTACACCACTGTATAATGAGCCCGCAGCAACCTTAAAATTAAAATCAAAAATCGTAATAATAATCTCATAAATGAAATTGGCAGCAAACATTCCAAGCAAATATTTATGAGAGATCATGAGTTTCAATCCCTCTAAGAATCCAGGTTCATGCTCTTTTTCTAATTCTTTCTTGTTTTTTCCTTCAAAAGAAGACAATAAATGAGAGGGAGTTACCCTTAAAAACCGATACATGAGTGGAATAATGGAGAAAATCAGGGCCGCTAGAATCATCATGGACAGAGCATCTGTACTAAGCCCCAATCGATGAGGTAATCCCCCGATGGAATAAGGAAAAATTATACCTCCCATTTGTCCAATGGCTACAACCAAGGGGAATCCTCGTTTGGCAGAGGTGGGATTCGTCGTGTCGGAAGAGAACGCCCAGAATAGAGCTGGCATCAGAGACCCAAAGCTCTCCACGAAAACATACCAGAGATACCCAGATATGGTTGTTCCCATTCCTCCAGAACCGCCTTGGATCATCAACATGAGAAAGCTAAAAAAAACTGTACAAGTACCGTAAATGAGGGGCAACAAAATCAACATTCTTTCTCGAGATGTTTTTTCTAAGAGCTTTGTATAGAAAATGACTAACGGTAGAAGCGCTAGAACAGATATGGTTTTGGCGTAGGGCAAATGCATTTTATCGACAAGCTGAATGAAGATAGAGTCCTTTAAAGGCCTCAAAGTCCAGTATATACCAATGATGAGAGCAAAGATGCTTCCCATTCTCAAAAACTTTCTAAACTCGCTCATCTCAAAGCTTCCGAAATTAAAACGAGCAAGATTTAATAATACTTGAAACACAATATTTTTCCTTCTGTTGATAATTATAGCCCATATTAGCATTAGGGAGATCTTTTGAGAAATCGATAGTTTCGAATAGAGTTATTGATATTTTAAATGCCCTGTTTGCCCTCTATTGTGGTAGAGTCTAGCTATGAATAATTTATTGCGACACTTACGTCTGGTGGATCTAGAATTGTTGATTACCACGGCGACCCTTAAAAATCTGAGCAAAGCAGCGGCGGTTCATAATCTCAGCCAAAGTGCTGCTAGTTCTGCTATTCAGCGGGTTGAAATTGCTTTTGGACAAAAGTTTTTTCATCATGAAAGACGCCAATTTCGTTTAACCCACGAAGGGCTTACCCTCATTCCAAAAATTGAAAAGTGGCTAATGCACTTTAAAGAGACCATTGCAGAATCGTCAACGTTACCTCTGCGAGTCGCAACAACGCATGCGATTGCGCGCGTCATCTTACCAAGAATTTTGCCTATTGCCTCTGTTGAGATTCGACTAGCTCGGCCTGATGGGGCCTATGCAGCTATTTTGAGAGATGAAGCGGATATTGCGATCGTTCCAGATAATACTCTGTGGAGTGATGTGGTCATCACGGAAATAGGGCATAGTGCGTTTGGACTTTATTGTTCTCAAAAAGATTGCTCAAGAACACCCATCCTTCTTCCAGAAGATCAAATTGAAGTTGTCCAGTTTATACAACGCTGGAACAGTCTTTATCATGAAGCTATTGATATTAAAGCGCGCATCCCAAGTTGGTCCTTAATTGCAGATCTTTGCTCAAACTCTAAGGAAGTTGGATTTCTTCCTGAGTTCTTGGCTAAAGAATCTAATCTCCATCCTGTCCATTGGCAGCCTGAGCTATTAAAATTTCGTCTTCTCGCCCTATCTCGTTCTCATGACAAGGTATTTCAAGACAGACTGGATAACATTGTTAAAGCTTGTCAATCTTTATTTTTAACAACGACTTAACATTTTCGTTTATTTATTCGATTTGTTTTAAACATATCAAACAAATACAAAAAGCCCTAAAAATACCAGAAGGCTCTGAAATTTATTCCTGGAAGCAGGTGGGTACTAAAACTGGAAAAGCCCAAGGCCTACAAGACGCCCAAATTGATTTGGTGATGGATTGCCCTGATGATGTAGTGAATTTATGTGAAATTAAATACTCGAACAAAGCTTTTGTGATTGATCAGAATTACCACGAAACTTTGATTAAACGAGAAAAAATTTATACAAAAGCAACAGCTACCCGAAAACAAGTTTTTCAATCTTTTATAACGCCCTATGGTGTTAAAACAAATCAATACAGCAAAAATTTAGTGGCTTCAGAAGTTGTTTTAGATAATTTGTTTGAGAATGCTTGATCGCATGATAATATGCTGGCGTTCCATCAAGAAAAATCACTTAAATAGGCTTTAAATGCAGGGTCTAGAATTTTAACGATGCTATGGTGATCTTTATAAAGATAATCTTTTAATAATAAGGCCTTAATAGCCAATCGCACACTAGATTCAGGAATCTCTAAACTTTGGCAAACCTCTGCACTACTGGGCGATGAGGTCGGATTTTTTGCTAGATAGGCTAAAATCTTTTTTTGGTGATTGCTTAAATTAGAGATGTCTTCCGTGAATTCTGTTCTTTTAGATTTTATAAAAAGATTCCAATATTCTTCGCAAGCCGCTACAGTGGGGAAAATGTTAGTTAACCAAAAATAGCCACATAAACGATTGACATGGCTGGGATGTAATTCAGACAATTGAAAAATACAATTCAAAACTTCTTGTGGAATCGCTTTTTTCCATTTTTGTTTGGCAGCAGCTTGAATAAAATTTTCATATTCATTTTGTTCAATACGTTCTAATGCAATTATTTCGCAAGAATTATAGAATGGTCTGTTTTTGCTATTGAACATGTCTTGTAACAAATGGCGATTACTGCCTAGAAAAACATAGGTAACATAGCGGCTATATTGCATGGCATGGCGTATGGCAGCTTCAATATTATGATCGGAAATATTATTTAATTCCTGGAATTCATCCATTACAATAACCACACGTTTTTTTACAGAAGCTGCTGCCTCATCTAATTTTTTCAAAATTTCTGCAATATTTTCAACAGTACTTTTATTATGATTGGTATTAAAAACGAGTTTCTGTCCGCCAATCGTTAACGTTAATTCAGGATTAAGCCATTTGAATAAATTTAAAATACGATGTTTGGCCTGACTCGTTTTGGGCAATAATTCTAAAACCAATTCACTAACATGCTTGCTAATAATGCGTTCAATGTCTTTTACCGATGTTGCAAGCGTGAATTCCATAATGGTATTGGGTAATTTAGATTCTAATAGCACCTGATTAATCAGGCTTGTTTTTCCATAACGACGGGCAGCCATTAATACGGAATGTCTACCGTGTTTTAAGTATTCAGCCAGCATTTTTCGTTCTTCGACACGATTGCAAAATGCCTCGCCCATGGCGATGGTAATAGGAAATAATGTTTCCATGAGTAATCCTTTATTTAATAAAATTCAATATATCGCATAAACATATATCGCATAATTATATGCGACATGTTTCTATGCGTCAACAAGGGGCAGAGTTTTGGAAATAAAAAGATTTACCAGTTTAACGTAAGGTCAACGATCAAATTAAGAGTGGACATGGATTTCAGCAGAGATTTATAGTACAGTGCTTTGAACATATTAAAAGCTAAATACTAAATAAAATAGAAC
>JBJSZW010000087.1:0-6323 GCA_046090565.1 Gammaproteobacteria bacterium | reverse complement strand
CCGCTTTGTACTTTACTAGGTTGAAAAATGTACTTGGTGCAGTATCTAATATTTCTCTATTTAAACCTTTTTTACGTTGCCCTCCATGACTAACCATCTGTTTTATATTTAAGTCTTCAGTTGAGATTAAGGCGGCTTGGGCCACCAGTTTCGACGCCTCTTGGTGAAGAAAATTTTGACGCTTATTATGTAATTTACCATATTCTTTCGCTAATTTATTTATTTTTTTTCTTCTATTTTTAGAACCTTTCTTGCTTTTACTGATCGCTTTATGCGTTTTTTTAATCTTACGAAAAGCGTTTGCTAGCCATTTGAAAAAATTTTATTGGAAACCAGTGTTTTGGAGCAGAAGTTATTGTATTCTTAGCTATTGAACAACAAGCCAGTCCTGAGAAAGGTATTCAAAGAGCAAATAGCGAAGTTGTCTGCAAGTTATATGCTTTCCCCTCAAGCAATCAATGATCAATTGGCTTTGATTTTGGCATCTGAAAATCAAAGTACTATCCCTAAGAACAGGGAGTTAGCAGCTTCTTTAAGAAAACGCATGTTGGAATTGTGTTCTAAATTAAGAGGGCAGCCAAAAAAGAAATCAAAAAAAGCTTCTGCAGCAGATTCGGATACTTCAGACCCTGAAGATGAAGGCAATGACATGCAGGAAGATCAGCAAGCATCCACAACTAAAAGAAAAACAGCAGAAGAGCGGACTGCTGAATCCAGTGCATCTAAAGAGGCGAAAAAATCTAAAAAAAGTAAGTCGTCTAAAAAATTAAAAAGAGAAGAATCAGAAGATGAAGAAGAAACAGCAGCAGCAGACAGTTCGCCTGCTTCAGCCCCTGTAGTCACTACGAAGAGCCCGGATGCTATGCAAGAAGAAGGAGCTGATACACCAAATGCGGATCCAAATAAGAATAACAAGAGACTAAAAAGATAATATGAAAATAGAAAAATTTAAAGTTTTTGAGAGGCTATTGACTTTTGGGGCTATTACTGTAGAATAGGGTTTCAATTAGCTTTTGAGAACCCGTTAGAAATTCTTTATGTAATTAATTAACTATATCTACAAAGGCTATTCTTAAGACCTTTATATATCATAGTTATATATAAATTATATAAACAAATCACTAATGGTGGATGCTAGCTTATGTCTGATAATATGCCCAATGCTGTTCAAAATATTCAATCTTTCGAAGAATTCGGTCTTTCTGAGGTCTTACTCAGTTCCCTAAAGGCCATGGAATTCAAAACTCCAACCCCTATTCAGGCCCAAACCATTCCTTTGGCTTTGGAAGGCCGAGACATCATGGGCTCTGCTCAAACCGGAACGGGTAAAACGGCGGCCTATGGTATTCCTGCTGTTGCCCATATATTAGATAATCCTAGTTTTCACAGTACCGTGTTGGTATTAACACCTACACGTGAGTTGGCATCTCAGGTGTATGCTACTTTGAAACAAATTTTAGGTGGTAAGCAAAGTCGTGTGAATACAGCCTTATTGATTGGCGGTGAGTCCATGTATTTGCAATTCAGGCAATTGAAAAATCGCCCTAGATTAATAGTCGGAACTCCCGGTCGAATCAATGATCACCTAGACAGGGGATCTTTGATTTTGGACAATGCCGGATTTTTGGTTTTAGATGAAACCGATCGCATGTTAGACATGGGATTTTCCATCCAGTTGCAACAAATTGCAAAGCATTTGCCCAAAGAAAGACAAACCCTGATGTTTTCTGCCACCATGCCTCAAAGCGTGATGAAAATTGCAGAAAGCTATTTGAATAATCCTGTTAGAGTGAGTATTGCTGGTACCAATAAACCTGCGGAAAAAATCAAACAAGAAGCGGTGCGTACTTCTGAATCTGAAAAATATGGAATTTTGCTTAAAAAGCTAGATCAAGTAGAAGGTTCGGTGATTATTTTTGTAAAATTAAAAGCCGGAGCAGATAGATTAGCCGAAAGACTTTGTGAAAGTGGCCACAATGCAGATGCCATTCATGGTGATTTGCGTCAAAAATGTCGCGATAGGGCGATTCAAAATTTTAGAAAATTAAAAAGCCGTATTTTAGTGGCAACAGACATAGCCGCTCGTGGCTTGGATGTGCCTAGTGTGGAATGTGTCGTGAATTATGATTTACCCCAATGCCCTGAAGATTATATCCATAGAATCGGCCGAACGGCTCGTGCTGGTGCTGAAGGCGAGGCGATTAATTTGATTACGCCTGCTGATCTCTCCAAATGGCGCAGTATTTGCCGCTTGATCGATCCTAATGCGGTGAAAGGCAATGAATCTTCTGGGTTTGATTCCCCTAGAAGATCTGGTGGTCGCCATGCTAATGGGAATAACAGCAACAATTCCCGTAGAAATTCTAGAAGTGGCTATGGTAATAATAGCCAAGGTAATAGCCAGCATGGTCAGCAGGGCAGATCCAGTTTTGGCGCTTCAGGCGGAAAACCACGCGATGGTTATAGCCCCAGTTACAACAGCCCGAATAAAAAAAGAGGCTTTAAAAAGCCAGAAGGCGAAGCTGGTTTTTCGCGTGATACCCGTGGCAGCTACAATAGCAATGGTGGTCGCCAGGGCCAGGCTAATCGTCGTGATCGCAATGAAGGTGGTTCTGGCGAGCCTAAGTTTTATCAAAAAAGAAAGCCAAAATGGGTGGCCTAAAATTTTAAAAGTTTTTTAAAATTTGGTAAATCTCTAAAAATTCCAGGTGCTTGGCCAATCCTGTTGGTGTGAGCCCCTGGTTGTTTGCCATGTGTTTGTCTATTTTTTTGTGGCTTAAAAGGCCATTGATAAAATCTATATTTTGTTTGGTAACCGCCAAATGCAGAGGCGTTAGGCCTTCAAAATCCATTAAGTTTGGATTAACAGCGGCATGCGCCAATAAACACAGGCAGGCGGCCAAGTGTTGAAATTCCACGGCCAGGTGCAAGGCTGTTTTTCCTTCGAGATCAGCAATATTCGGATCCAATATTGATTGGGACTGATTAAATAAAAGGCAATTTAAAATATCAGCATGACCATTGCGTGCAGCCCAATGCAGGGCTGTGGAACCGCTTTTGTCTTGGCAATTGATGTTAATTTCTGGGTGCTGTAGCAGCATTTGAACACTGTGGGTGTGTCCATGCCAGGCCGCCCAATGCAGAGCAGTCCAACCATCGCTATTAACAGCATTGATCTTTAAACCAGGCTGCGTCAATAACAACTTTAAAAGCTCTGCTTCCCCCAAACGTGCTACAAAATGCAAGGCTGTCCAGCCATTGTGATTGGTTTTATTGACATCAATATTGTCATGGGCCAGTAAAAGTTCAACCATGAGTTGATTTTTTTGTATGCAGGCGAGTTGGAGGGCGCTTAGGCCTTCTTCATTTGAAAAATTCGGATCCAGACCTGGCAATTCTAAGGCTTGAATAAATTTATGAATATCTTCTTGTTTAATCGTATCTAAAAATTGTAATTGCGCAGCCATTAATTTCAGTAATTCAGTTTCAGAAAGGCTTTCTTCTGTGATTTTAAAATAATTGTTTTTTAGGCGATTTTCTAGTTCTGTGTAATAAATGGTATTTCGAATGGCATTGATGTGTACTGCAGAATTTAAACGAGCATTTGTTTTTAAGTGTTCTGAGGTCCATTCGTGATTAGGGTGCAGGGCGATGCGTTGATCCAAGCATTCTAAGTGTTTTAAAATCAATTGTTTGATATGCTCATGTTGCTGGGGTGTTTTATTCAGTAGTAATTCTATCAAGTCTTGTAATTCTTCTTGAACAGTTTTGGAGCAGATTTTTTGAAAGGTAGTTAAATTTGTTCTACAAAGCACCAAAAGACCGGCTTTTAATCTTAACTTGTTAGTTTTAGAAAGGTCGCTTAGGGCTATTTTAATTTTTTTTTCGACGTTATCCATGAAATGTAGTATAGTAGGCTTGGGTTTAGACTTGATGATTTTAGAGATTTTAATGATTTGATGGAATCGCGCATGAGTTTTGATTTGGATTTTAATTTAAATAACTTAAATAATTTGGATAACTTGAATCCAAAGGCTGTGGAACTGAAGCAAAATCTGGCCTGGGCTTATCGGATCATTGCGCATTTAGGGCTAGATGATCACACTTATACGCATTTGTCTTCGCGTTCGCCAAATACCCAAGACAATCCAAGTAATGCGAGCTATTATATTTACCCTTTTGGGCTTTGTTTTGAAGAGGTTAAGCCTCAAGATTTGCTGGAAGTGAGTTTAGATGGGCAAGTTTTATTTGGTCAGGAACAGGCCTATAATGCCACAGGTTTTGTGATTCACGGTGCCATCTATCAGGCCAGGGCAGACATCCAACATATTTTTCATTTGCACACACCGGCAACAGTAGCTGTATCTGCCATGGCTGCGGGTTTAGAGCCATTGAGTCAGTGGGCCCTGCATTTCTATGGAAAGCTGGCCTATTATGATTATGATGCTTTGGCGTTGGATCCTCAAAAGCATGGGGCTGACATGGTTCGAGCCCTTGGTGAGCATCAGGTGCTGTTTTTACGCCACCATGGCATCATTACCTGTGGAAAAACGCCTTGGGAAGCTTTGTTTTATGCTTATCATTTGGAAAAAGCCTGCATAACACAATGTTTGATTGCACAAAGTGGCAGAACAGTCTTAGAGCCTAGCCAAAAAGCTTGTGAACAAGCTGTTCATGATTTATTGAATTTTGAGCTTGATTTAGGCCGTCGAGACTGGGAAGCCTGGATCAGAATTTTGAAAAAAAGAGAAAAAATAGCAACAATAGAAACAATAGACAGCAAAAAGAGAGTGGAAAATGTTTGGTAAAATTTGTAAAATTAAAGTTAAATTAGGGCTAGGAATTTTAACGATTGGATTTTTTGGATCTGCAGCCTGCGTGCTTGCTGAGCCACTGATCACAGAAACAACCTTGCCAGATAATTTTGGAAAAATAGACAGAGTTTCTGTTCCCAGTCAAGTTTCGCAGAAAGCCTTGAATTTACCAGCCCCTCCAGTTATAGAAGCAAGTTCTTATGTTTTAGTTGATTTTTTGAGTAATAAAATCATCATAGAAAAAGATCGGGAAAAAAAAGTAGAGCCTGCTAGCCTGACTAAGATGATGACCATGTATGTGGTGGATCACGAACTTAAAAAAGGCAAATTAAAGCATGAAGACAAAGTCACCATCAGTGAGCATGCCTGGCGAATGGATGGATCGCGCATGTTTGTGGATGTCAATAGCCAGGTTGCGGTGGGTGATTTAATCAAGGGCGTGATTATTCAATCTGGTAATGATGCTTCTGTGGCATTGGCCGAACACATTGCAGGCTCAGAAGCCTTGTTTGCAGAAATGATGAATGCCTATGCCAAACAATTGGGTATGCAGCATTCGCATTTTGTGAATGCCACCGGTTTGCCTGATCCCCAGCATTATACCTCTGCAACAGACATGGCTATTTTAGCCAAGGCCATTATTCGTGATTTTCCAGAGACTTATAAAATTTATGCAGAAAAGTCTTTTAAGTACAAAAATATTTTGCAGCACAATCGAAATCGTTTGTTATGGCGTAATCCTTTGGTTGATGGTATTAAAACAGGGCACACAGATGCTGCTGGCTTTTGTTTGGTGTCTTCCGGCCAAAAAGAAAATATGCGTTTGATTGCTGTAGTTTTAGGCGCAACAAGCGATAATTCCAGAACAGAAGAATCCAATAAATTATTAAGTTATGGTTTTCGATTTTTTGAAACCCGTAAGCTTTATCAAAAACACCAAAATTTGCAAACGGCCAAGATTTGGATGGGCAAACACAATACTTTAGAATTGGGTGCTGCAGAAGATATTTATGTGACCCTGCCTCAAGGCACAGAGCCTGCGCGTTTGGTGGCCAAACTCAATTTACCCAAAAGCCTAGAGGCCCCTAGAAAACAAGGTGAGGCTGTTGGGCACTTGGAAATCAGCTTAGACCAAAAAATAATAGCGACTCATCCTATTGTTGCTTTGAACAACATCGAAAAAGCAGGTTGGTTTGGTCGAAGTTGGGATTATCTGCGCATGAAAGTTCAGGCATGGTGGGGTTAATTTTTTGTACATCAAAGAATTTTCAGAGCCCTGCAATTATGAAAACATTTGGCAGGCCATGCGAGAATACACGGGGTGTAGAAATCAGAGCACTTCAGAGGGCCAAGGTACTCAAGATCAAATTTGGATTTTAGAACATGCGCCAGTCTATACCTTGGGGCAGGCGGGCAAACCAGAGCATATTTTAGCTAATCCTCTGCAGATTCCCATCGTCCATTCTGATAGGGGCGGGCAGGTTACCTACCATGGCCCGGGTCAGTTGA
>JBJSZW010000086.1:0-3393 GCA_046090565.1 Gammaproteobacteria bacterium | reverse complement strand
TGAAGTATGAAATCTTCAGTAAATATTCAATACATATCTACCCCAGCAAGCGCAGACATTGATTTTCTAACCCAGAAAATTAATCAAGAGACACCTGAATTCGGCGAGGCCCATCCTTTTGCCTTTTTTATTCGAGATAAGAGGAACCAAATTATTGCGGGATGCAATGGCAGTGTGATTTTCGGTAGCATTTATACAGATCAATTGTGGGTACATCCGGCTCATCGTAAAAATGGTTTAGGCCACAAATTGATGGAAGCTGTGCATGACTTCGGCCGTAGGTCAGGATGTTCTATGGCCACCGTTGCCACGATGAGTTTTCAGGGTGCTAAAGCATTCTATGAAAAGTTAGGATACGTAAGTGATTTTGAAAGGCCGGGGTATACGCAAAATTCTAGCTGCATCTTTTTAAAGCGGAGCTTGTAATGTTTAAAGTTGATTGGGAGAAAACAAGCACCACATACCAACCGCCAGAAGGTATGGTAGAGAAAATGATACGCCTTGCTTATCCTGACAAAAAACTTACCTCATTTGAATTGATTGCTGGTGGCTGCGCCAATCTCAACATTAAAATTCAGCTGGAAAATGAAAGCCAGCTGTTGATTTTTCGCATTTATTTACGCGACAAAGATGCGGCCTACAGAGAACAAAAATTAGCCGCATTAATAAAAGAAACTGTGCCAGTACCGCTAACACATTACATTGGCGAACTTGAAGGGCATCACTTTGCCATTACAGAGTTTATTCCTGGCATCTCTCTTCGAGATCTTTTGTTAGGCGATACACCCCATGATCTGAGCACAATCATGAGCGAAGTAGGCACAATTCTCTCAAAAATTACAGCATATGAATTTTCAAAAGCTGGCTTCTTGGACAAAGATTTGGAGGTGGTCCCATATGAATCCTCTGATGTTATAAAATTTGCACAAGGCTGCTTGAATGACAAAAACGTATTCTCTGTGCTAGATCCTTCGGTGATTGCGGAAATCAAAAAAGCTATAGATCAGCACGCATCTTCCGTTCCCACTAGTGATGAAAAGCACCTCGTTCATGGTGACTTTGATCCGGCCAATATTTTGGTAGATAAAATTAATGGGTCTTGGGTTGTGACCGGCGTTTTGGACTGGGAATTCGCTTTTTCTGGGTCTTACCTTTGGGATGTGGCAAACATGCTCAGATACGCCCATAAAATGCCGCCTGAATTCCAGAACTCATTTATAGATGCCTTGCAAAGAAATGCTATCAAATTACCCGCTCATTGGCGCACTACCATACATTTGTTGAATTTATCATCGTTGCTTGACCTTCTTAAACGATCGGACCCTCAACATCACCCGAGCAGATGCGCTGATATTCGCGAACTTATAAGTCATATATTAGCAGAGTTAAATAACATGCATAAAATAGATCGTGTTGAAATTACACCCTATGACCCTAATTGGCCTCATATTTTTGAAAAAGAGGCGCTACTTATCAGGCAAGCATTGGGGGATAACTGCATTGCTATTCATCATGTCGGTTCGACGTCGGTGCCAGGTTTGGCGGCTAAGCCTAAGATAGACATTATCGCAGTTGTCCGAAATTTGTTTTTTGATAAATCACAATTAGAGGCTATAGGGTATAAATATAGGGGTGGTTTTAATATTCCTCTCCGAAGAAGCTTCACAATAAGAACAGCTGATAGAAATATCAATCTTCACGTTTTTGAAGAAAACGATCCTGAAATTGAATTAAATATTTTATTTAGGGATCATTTGCGTGAGAACCCTAGCGCTAGGGATGAATATGAGCTGCTTAAATATAAATTGATTGCAGAAGACTCGAATCATGAGAAAAACGACTCTATTTATAGAGGATATACTCTTGGTAAACACGATTTTATTCAAAGCATATTAAATCAGTCTGGCTTTAATAAGCACCGATTTGTGCTATGCACCCACGCTTTAGAATGGGCTGCAGCCAAACATTTTCGGGACACTTATTTCTTTGGCCCGCACGGCATCGATGATCCTTACACATGGACGTTTAACCATTCGGAGCATGCTCATCTTGTTTTATATCAAGGCCCAGAGATCGTTGCTTACGCCCATATTCAGTTCTGGCCAGATCAAAGAGCGGCCATTCGTATTATTGCCACTGATGAGAATAAGCGAAATCAAAGCTTCGGAAGCAAGTTTTTGACACTTATAGAGAAGTGGTTAAAAAGTTTAGGGGTTAAAAGCATTCATGCTGAATCCAGACAAAGCAGTTTAAGATTCTATCTCAAAAATGGCTATACAGAAGTGCCGTTTAATGATCCCGAAAACCATGAATCCGATCCAAACGATGTTCCTGTGGGTAAGGTGTTATGATTGAAACGCCTCGCTTATTGTTATACCGACCAACCAATGATGATATGCTAATATTAGAGAATCTATGGCGAGATGAAAGGGTTAGAAAATTTCTTGGTGGCATTATCTCTGATGATCGCATCAAGCAAAAAGTAGTTGAACTCCAAAATCATTGGGATCAATATCAGTTTGGAAGATGTGCCGTCTTTGACAAAGTCGCTAAAAAAATAATAGGCCTTTGTGGATTGCATCATTCCGAAGATTTCAAAGATGGTATTGAGCTTTCTTATATCTTTTTTCCAGAGTTTTGGAAAAAGGGGTTCGCTCGTGAAGCCGCAAAAGCATGCATAGATTACGGATTCCATACCCTCAAGTTAAAACAAATAATTGCCATCACACAAGAAGCAAACATTAAGTCACGTCAACTGTTACAGACAATCGGTATGAAATATATCAGGAGTTTTGAACTTTTTAATGCTCAACAATGCATGTATACAATTGATAATAAGCTGTCCTGTATCTCAATTGATAAATTCATTACAGATGATATCCCCATTATTGTATCCGCTTTTAACCAAATCGGCTGGAATAAACCGGAATCACTTTTTGCAGGATATTTAAATGAGCAAGAAGCAGGAGATCGGCTTGTTTGGCTGGCTCACTTCAAGGGCGAATTTGCAGGTTATGTGACCTTAAAATGGCAATCACAATATCCGTCATTTAAAGCGCAAAATATCCCAGAAATTATGGATTTAAACGTATTGACTTCATTCAGAAAAATGGGCATTGGTTCCTTGCTGCTTGATACAGCGGAACAAGAAGCTGCAACTAAATCAGATAAAATTGGCATTGGTGTCGGCTTATATGCAGGCGAAGATGGCGGCTATGGATCGGCTCAAAGGCTTTACGTGAAACGTGGATATATCCCTGACGGCAAAGGCGTTACTTATAATTATGAACCAACAGTACCTGGCAATAACTATCCGCTTGATGATGACCCTCCTTCGCTCTTTCAGAGCTACGGCGGGGCGGGCCTGGTGCTGTGGTTTACGAAGAAATTGAG
>JBJSZW010000085.1:0-2505 GCA_046090565.1 Gammaproteobacteria bacterium | reverse complement strand
TCTCTTCACAAAAATCACGAATCTTAAGGCCGCTTTTTCTAAAAGCATTTACTAATTCAATGCCTTGCTTTTTAGTCATTCTTTTTCGACGGGTCGTCATTTATATGCGTTCCTAATTAGTATTTTTAAGATACGCACAGCTTGACATGATTTTTAGGAGATTAGAATGTCTGGTTCACTGGACGTTTACGTAAATATGGGATCAAACTAGGCGCACAGGCTTGTTCAAAGAGCATTAAGAGCCACAGGAAAAGATATTTTGGAAGACGGCATTTTAGGCCCTATGACGCTTGCCGCCATCAATAAAGCTGATCTGACGGATTTGCTTGCAGCCTTGAAATCAGAAGCTGCCGGATACTACCGAACACTCGCAGCTACAAAACCCAAACGAGCAAAGTTCCTCAAAGGGTGGCTAAAACGAGCTTATGCATAAACTTTAATATTGGAGATGAAATATGAAACCAGGGATTAAAACCACTGAATTTTGGGCAACCTTAATCGGCAGCATTGCCGTTGCAGGCGCATCAGAACTTGGACTTAACCTCAACGAAGCCTCAGTTGCCAGTATTGCAGCGATGGTGATTACTTATGTGGTGGGTCGTGTGATGAATAAAAACACCCAAGCCAAAATTGATCAGAAGTCTTGAAACGTGACGCCCCTTTGGCTATCCGCACTAATTACAGCTATTCGCGAATTCAGCCAAACTTTTTTAGCTTATATGCTTGGCCAGGAACGGTTGAAACGTGAACAAGCAGAGGAAAACGTAGAGCTCCATGAAACCTATGAAAAACTGGATGAGCAAAATAAATCTTATCGTGATCGGGGTAAGCTTGGTCTGCTTGAGCGGCTGCGCAAGCGTAGGGATGCAGAGCCAAAGTAGCTGCCCAACTTATCCCCGTTACACCCAAGAAGAATGGCGTAAGATCGAGCAGTCAGTCGCTGAATTACCAGAACAAAGCCCGCTGATTCCAGCGCTGCAAGACTACATGGACCTGCTGGATAAGCTAAAACTTTGCCATGGGGATTAGATAATCTGCCCTGTTGCCTCATGAATGACCTGATCCCACTTGTGAAAAATAAGGTCGGGATGAAAACGCTCAGCGACGGTTTTTGCTTCTTCGCTAAGGCGTTTTCGGGTGCCTGAGTCATTCAGCAATTCCTCCATAATAGCTGCTAATTTCAGAACGTCTCCAACAGGAAAAAGACGCCCATCAATTTCATCTCTCACAATATCAATATTGCCAGAGCAGTTTGAGGCAATAACAGGAAGACCGACGCTCATGGCCTCAGCCAAGGCGTTGGGAAAGCCTTCGTAAAGGGATGGGAACACAAATAAATCGGCCTCTGCAAGTTTTTGATGAATTTCCTGAGTCACTCCCGGTAATGAGACTTTTTCTTGTAAGTTTAAAGAGTTGATGAGGTGTTGCAGATTTTCTCGCTCAGGGCCTTCTCCGTAAATTGTTAGAGTCAAGTGCGGATAGGATGAGTGAAGGCGCGCAAAGGCTTGAATGAGAGTTGCTTGGTCTTTTTCTTGGTCCAAGCGCCCAACAGTAATTATAGATTGGGCCGTGGGTGAAAAAATTTTACTATACTTAGGTGCCTGCACAGGGTTTGGAATAATTTGGATAATCCTTTGGAGGTTTTTTCCAAAATAGGATGCAGCCCTATTGGTTTGAACAACAATTTTTTTAGCAAAGCGATATAAAAAAGGTCTGATTTTTGTATACAATGAGGCGATATGATAAAAGTGTGGATCAGTGCGCTCTGACACAACCACAGGTATTTTAAGCCCAAAGCTTGACAAAATGGTGGTGAGGTTCATCACATCCACAAAAGAAAGCACCACATCTGGATTAAGGGTTTTTAGAGTTTTCCTTAAGTAAAAAATGCGCCTGCAAATATTTTTTAGGCGAGTAAAAATGGAGGTTTCATTTTGATTTTGGTTAAGCTGAATTAAGGTAATTTTAGAATCTAAAGGATAAAAAGGCTTTTTATTAGGTGATGCCAAGGTAACAAGTGTTACTTGGTTTCCCTTTGACACCCAATAATTCGCAAGATTTGTTAAAACCCGCTCCGCTCCACCAGAGCTAAGTGATGATATGATAAGAGTTAGATGCATAAAACACCTTAAACTTTAAAATTAAGCAGAATAGATTCAATGGGTGACCCTTCACCGGAATTGAATATTTTTAAAAACCCACCCCCTGCTTTTTGATAAATGCCGCCATTTACAAGTGTGCCAGCCTCTTGGTTTGAGCCTGTAATCAATAATCCGTTTTCTGTTAAGACTTCATACAAGTTGCGCATTACTTGAGAAAATTCATCATTAGAAAAATAAGAGATATTTAAGACATTCATTGCTCTTATTGCATCCACTTTTTCCTTAAACGGTTTAAATGAACTACGCCATCTAAATTTTATTTCACAATAAAATTATAGATGGAGTTTCTTGCTTCAACGTGGTCAAACTACAACCACTCCACACCTCGGACAGTTCCTGCCCG
>JBJSZW010000084.1:0-6530 GCA_046090565.1 Gammaproteobacteria bacterium | reverse complement strand
CAGCAACTTTGCAGTTCCACACTACAGTATAACAACCTATCCAGTTGCTAAATAATTCCTCAGAATTAGTGTCTAAATGAGATGTTATTTCTACTTTTTTGCCTCTACATAAGGTTGCCATTTAATTTCCTTTCATTGTATAATCATAACAACTTAATTTTTTATAAGGTGCAAGCATTTGAATTTAGAATATAACTGGCGAACAGGCAGAACATGTATATTTAAAGCTTTTTATCATGTAGTCTTTGTCACTAAATACAGGCGGAATGTTTTTTCTAAAGAAATGCTAGAAAGCATGTATCTTGTTTTTAAAGAAACATGCCTGCAAATGGATGTTGAATTATTAGAATTTAATGGTGAAGACGATCACGTACATTTAATGTTATCTTGTCACCCAAAGCTAGCTTTATCTAATCTCGTTGGAAAACTAAAAGGTAAATCTTCTTATATGTTAAGAAAAGAATTTTGGCCTCAGATAAAACAAAAATTATGGGGTAAACATTTATGGAGTCCTAGCTACTGCTTGGTTTCTTGCGGAGGTGCTCCTTTAAATATTGTTAAACAGTACATACAGCAGCAACGTACGCCTCCTTCTCAAAGATCTATACGACAATCTATACAAGAATCTAAGGGAAGGTTTGTCAACTGTTAACTCGTAGCTAAAGCAGCGAGAATGCACAGTTGGCTAATGATAAATTATAAGAATTTAAAACTTAAATTCCATTCCCTCTACAAGGTATAGGAAGGTATTGGTCTGAAATCGTATTGTGAGGGTTTAAAGAAGTTCCACAACCGAAAGAACATCTTGATGAATTTGAAGATGAATTAAAATTAAATAGGCACAAAACGTACACCCCTCCCCCTTGATCAACCGCTGCACCTGGTCTTTCGCCTGTTATTCCGTTCATAGCATAACACAGCGCAAAAGCGTCGCCCGAGTTGCTGTTAAATTGTCTCGACTGAATATTACAGGATCCTATATCACCTGCATTAAAAACAAAATTTCCAGCCAAGGAGTTTGCTTTACGTACAAAATCCGGTACATCTTTAGAATTCATAGCAAGTTCATCGAATTGACGGCCATAATCGTTCGCTTTTGCGTACAATTTGTTTACAACTGTTTTTATTTTATTTGCTTGGTAGTTACGATATGCCATCGAGAGTAAAACACTTATAATTAGTACAACTAGCATTAATTCTATCAAAGAGAATGCTTTTTTTCTTAGCATCTTACGCTCCTTTCAAAGCCCGGGTGATTTGCTCATACACATCGCTGGATAAATCCTTATGCGTTGCTAATTTTTCGAGCTCTGCATGCATGGATTTTTTAAGATGCGGAGCCAATTTATTCCAACGCGTAAAAGGCTCTGTGGCTCGGGAAGCCACTTGGGGGTTTAGAGCATTCAAACGTAGAATCCAAGCGCTTAACCAAGGGTAGGTTTCCTGATAACGGCCATGGAAGCCTCTGGGATTGTTCATGGCAAAGCCTAAAATAAGGGCATAAACTTTATTGGGGGTTCGTTCAGAAAACGCACTGTGTTTTTCTAGGGCTTGAACAGCATCAAAGCTGCTGATGATTTCTGAACTGGCTTGTACACCCAGCCATTTATTCAGAACCAAAGCATCTGCTTTAAATTCTTCATAAAAAGCATCTAAAGCCTTTTGCCTTAAAGGGTGCTCTGTTTGGCACAAAATCGACAAAGCCGAATAACGTGCATGCATGTAATTGAAATTTAAAAACTGCTGATACGCCATTTCTATGTAAGTTTCTTTCCCTGTTGCGATTAAAAAGCTTAGACACAGGCCTTGCAGGCTTCTTTCAGCCACGGCTTTGGGGTTATAAGCATAGCTTTTGTGTTGAGCCAAAATCGCTTGATAATGCTTGAGCCATAAATTTTCGTTACCCAAACCCAGTGCTTTTTTCAAAGCATTCCGAGCCAGAAAAGCCTGTTCAGGATCTGCTGATGCTTGTATTTCTAATAATTCTATTAAGCTGGGTAAGCTTAATAGGCTGGCCTTACAATCGGCTTCTATGCTATAATTTTCTAGAATTTTAGCAATGATTTGATTTATTTTTTCAATCGGAATGTTTGCTTGTTTATTTAAATTATCTTCCCACATACGACGCCAAATATTTTGGGCTGCCTCCCATTGGCAAAATAAATTTTGATCATATTCAAGTAAAAATAGCAATTCTTCTAGGCTTCGTTCTGTTTTTAAGTAAACAGGGGCTGAAAAATCTCTTAATAAAGAAAGCACGGGGCGGTTTGCCAAATTTTCAAAGACAAAGGTTTGTTCAAAATCTTTTAATTCTAAAACATGATCCCCTAAAATTTCTTTGCCGGACTCGCTGTCTAATAAGCCTATTTTAATCGGAATATGCAGGGCTTTTTGATGTTCTTGTTTTAATTTTAGGCTGTATTTTTTTTGCGCTGCATCGTAGTTTTCTTCCCAATAAATACAAGGTGTACCTGGCACTTTGTACCAAAGCATAAACTGAGTTAAATTTTTTTCAGCCACTGCACTCATATTTTCTACGAAATCATTAATCGTAACCGCCTGGCCATCAAAACGAGAAAAATACTCGTTCATGGCTTTTTTAAACAAGGGCCAACCCAACAGCGTTTTGAGCATTCGAATAATTTCCGAGCCTTTTTCATAAATGGTCATGGTGTAGAAATTATTGATTTCTAAATAGCTGTCTGGCTGCACGGGGTGCGCCATGGGGCCATTGTCTTCGGCAAATTGGCGGGTTCTGAGTAGGCTGACATTGTCTAACAAGGCAACCCCGGATGGGGTTTGTTCCGCCATGTAATGCTGTTCACGAAACACAGTCAGGCCTTCTTTTAGGCTTAATTGGAACCAATCCCGGCAAGTGACTCGGTTGCCAGACCAATTGTGGAAATACTCATGTGCAATCACAGCATCCACATTTTCATAATCTAAATCTGTAGCCGTTTTGGGGTTCACCAAAGCATATTTGGCATTAAAAATATTTAAACCCTTATTTTCCATCGCGCCCATGTTGAAATCATTCACCGCTACAATATGATAAACATCCAAATCATATTCGCGATCGTAGGTTTTTTCATCCCAGACCATGGCCTTTTTAAGACACTCTAAACTAAAAGAACCTCGATCCCAATTTTCAGGCTCTAAATAAAGTTTTAAAGTCACTAAGCGCTGCGATTTTGTTACATAATAATCTTCCAAAGCTACGAGGGGGCCTGCCACCAAGGCAAATAAATAACTTGGTTTTTTATGAGGATCCACCCAAGTAATGATTTGTTTGTTTTGATCCTCCCCACGCGCGGCTAAATTACCATTCGATAATAAAACAGGAAAAAGTGTTTTATCTGCTTTAATACTGGTGGTGAATTGGGTTAAAACATCTGGTCTGTCTGGAAAAAAAGTAATTCGTCTAAAACCTTCTGCCTCACATTGGGTGCAGAGGATTTTTCCAGAAGCATAAAGGCCAGATAAACTGGTATTTTTGGCAGGGTAAATTTTTACCACTGTTTTTAATAAGCCCTGCTTTTCTGAAGCATTTAAGGGTAAAGGGATGTTTAATAATTGATCCGCATAACTATACTCATTCGGCTTTAACTCACATGCGTTTAAGTTAATGCTTTGAATTTCTAAATCTTCCCCATTTAAAACCAAGGCTTGGGCTACTAGACCCGGCTTCAAGCTGAATTTAATTTCCGAACTTACCAGCACATGATCATTGAATATATCAAAAAATAAATTCACCCTTTCTATTTCATAAGGGTAAATTTGGTAATCTTGAAGTAAAATTTTCTTGGCTTGCATTTAGATTTTCTCAGCTAGGGTAATGATTTATATTATAAACGCTATAGCTTATACAGAAAACAGCCTTAAAACAAGTCTTCAGCCTTAATTCCCTGTGTTTCTAGCATTTGTCTTAAAATCTTAAGCGATTCTACTTGAATTTGGCGGACACGTTCTCGAGTCAAACCAACCTCTAAACCCACTTCTTCCAGGGTTGATTCTTCATGCCAACGCAAACCAAAACGTCTGGCTAAAATAGAGCGCTGTTTTTCGTTTAGAACAGCCAAGCATTTGTCGAGCTGAACTTTTATATTTTTTTCAGCCAGTGCCTCTATTGGTTCTTGCAAGTGATCATCAGATAAAGCATCTAGAAGAGGTTTGTCTGAATCTTCACCAACCGGGCTATCCAATGATAAGGTTTTTTCATTCAAACGCCAAAGTCTATCCACATCTGCCGGATTTTTATTCAGCGCTTTTGCGATTTCTTCTGAGGTTGGTACATGGTCTAAAACATGGGCTAATTCTCTGGCCTTTCTAGAGTAAGCATTGATTTCTTTCACAATATGAATCGGCAAACGAATCGTTTTAGGTTGACTCATAATGGCTCTTTCGATGTTCTGACGAATCCACCACGTGGCATAGGTCGAAAACCGAAAACCTCGATCGGGATCAAATTTTTCAACGGCTCGCATCAAACCTAAATTACCTTCTTCAATCAAATCCAAAAGAGCCAAACCTCGATTCAAATAGCGTCTGGCCAATTTAACCACCAATCTTAAATTGCATTGTACCATTTTATTCCTAGCCTTCATGTCTCCTTTTTTAGCTAATCTGGAATAATAAATTTCTTCTTCAGCTGTCAACAGTGGGGAAGCCCCAATCTCTAAGAGATACATTTGGGTAGGATCTAATTCTTGGCTTTTGGTTCTGGGTGAAGGTATTGCTGCAACTTCCTCTGGTATGGCCCAAGCCGCTGCCAAATCGGGATCAATAAAATTAACTTCTTTTAAAAATTCTAAGTCTAATTTTTCAATATCTGCTTGTTCTGCCTGTTCTATTTCTTCAACTTCATCTACTATCTCAATAATTTCTAACACTTCGGTAATAACTTCTGTTTCTAGTAATTCTTCTTCCCAATCCATGTTGATTGCCCCCATGCCTTATTCCTCCCTGAATAAATCCTGAATAAACCCCTAATCCCTTTGATTGTTCCATATTTAGCCAGAATTAGCAAGCACAGAAACAGATTCCCGATGGCTTGATTGAATTTCTTGGGCCTTTTGATCCACCAAGGCTACCACACAAAGATCAGACCAAACATTTAGGGCTGTTTCTAGCATGTCAATCAATGCATAAAATGGAAAAATTAATCCCAATAATTCTACTGATTCATTCATGCTAGAAAGCAAACTAGCGCTTAAGAAAAAACAACCCATGGGCACCCCAGCATTGCCTATCGCCGCTATTGTGGCAATAAAGACCCATAGTAGCATGCCTGAAAAAGACAAACTGGTTCCGTTGTTTTGTAAAACATACACTACGGTTGTAAATATAAAAGCCGCACAACCATTCATATTGATGCTAGTACAAAGAGGTAAAACAAAGCGGCTAATTTTAGAATCTACACCCAGTCTTTTTTCTGCCATTTCTAGACTCAAAGGCAAAGTTCCAACAGAGGTTTTGGAAAAAAACGCCAAAGACAAAGCCGGTAAAACTTGGTACATGGTTTTAAAAGGGGCTATTTTGTTGAAAAAAAGCCACAAAGGCAATACCACAAGGCCCTGCAAAAGATTAGCCGAAACAACCAAGCCCAAATAAGCAGCCAAACCTGAAAAATTTGAGCCAGTTTTAAGCTTAGCAAGCATACTGGCAATAAATCCAAACAAAGCCAGAGGAATCATTTTTATAATCCAAGCTGTAATATTTAGAAAAATACCATGCAAGCCTCCCATAAAGTTAACCACGGTTTGGCGATTTTCTAGGGGCAAAGCACGAATAGAAAGCCCAATCACAATACTTAAAATCAAAATACTTATGATTTGATGTTCTACAAAAGGACTTAAAATATTATCTGGTAAGATGTCTTGTAAATATTGGCCATAACTTTTAGCCTGAATAGCCGATGATGTTAAAGATAAGCTTGGGATCAAATTTTCTTTGAGCACTGGTGCATGAACATTCGCAGGTTGAAAGACCTGATATAAAAACAAACTCAGCAAGGCCGCCATCAGGGTCGTGCCTAAAGTATAAAGAACCGTTCGACTCCAAACCATTTTCATCCCAATAGCATCTTCATCCCCCAAATTTTTGGTACAAGCGACAATAATAGAAAGAAATATAATAGGTGAGCTAATACACTTAAAGGCTTTAATAAATAATTCCGATATTAAGGTAGACAACTGATTTAAAATTTCAACTCCACTCAATCCCGCGAGTATAGCCAAAACAATGACTATGATGTATAAGCCTAATTTTGAACGATTTTTTTTCTTAATTTGTTCTATACACATAATTTTATTCGCGCCTTTAATTTGCCTTAAGAGATTATAAAAAATTTTGTGTAAATTGATAAGACTTTTTATTTTTAACGAGCATATTTCTATACTCTACCTTTAAAAACTTGATATAGCATTACATAATCAAAAATACCTTGTCAATAGGATAATTTTTTAATTTTTGACTAGTAGCGGGTGATCTGACCCTAAAAAAACGGACATCTTGCTAAGCACTTAATTTAG
>JBJSZW010000083.1:0-6928 GCA_046090565.1 Gammaproteobacteria bacterium | reverse complement strand
AAATACTATCCGGCTGCGGCACATAGCCATACTGAAAAAAACCATACGCTGCCTTTTGATTGATCACCTTTAAAAATTTAGGATGCTGATGCAAGGTTTTTAATTCAGAACTGAAAAATAAAATTCCCTGATGTAGGCCATAATACAGGGGCTTAATTCCCATCCGATCCCGCACTAAAAATAAATTTTGAACCCCGGCATCCCAATAAGCAAAGGCAAACATGCCAATGAATTTTTGAACAGCATTTTTAACACCCCAGGCTTGGCAGGCCGCTAAAATCACTTCGGTATCCGAATGGCCTTTAAACACATAACCTAATTCTATAAGTGCTTCTTTTAATTCTAAAGCATTGTAAATTTCACCATTGTAAGTTAAAACAGCGTTTTCAGTTGCTGACACCATGGGCTGATGCCCCATGGGGGATAAATCCACAATGGCTAAACGGGTATGCCCCAAATACAAGCCCGATACCGCATCATGCCAAAGCCCATAGCTGTCTGGCCCACGATGCGCCAGGCTGTCTGTCATTTTATTTAAGATTCTTAAAGATTCATAGGGTTTTAATTGATTTTTAAAATCCCAAAAGCCAACTATTCCGCACATAAACTGCCATAAAGATTTTCGTATTTTTCTAACATAGCATCCAAACTATAATGTTCTAAAATTTTTGCTCTATACAAAGCCTGTTTCTGCTCTTCTAAATTTTCTAAGATCGCATTTGCAAGCGCTTCTGGATTTTTAGGGGGGACTATTTTATTTTTGTCTTCTAACAGTAAGGCATTATCACCCACATCTGTTGCTATGCAAGGCAATTCACACAACAATGCCTCGGCCAATGCATTAGAACAGCCCTCACCAAAAGCTGAAGACAAAACAAACAAATCCAAAGCATTTAATAATTCTGGAACATCCATTCTAGGGCCCAAAAGAAAAACTTTATTTTCTAATTTTAAGGCCTCGAGTTTGGCTTTGAAAAAAGGATTTTCCATAGAAACATCTTTGCCGGCCAAAAGCAACCTAATATCTAGATTCGGCTTAGCAGCTATAACCTTAGCAAAGGCCTCCAAGAGGGTATCAAAATCCTTCATGGGATCGAATCTGGCAAACATGCCCAATATTTTGAGTTTTTTTGAATTTTCTGGAATTCCGAAAGATTCCCGGATTTGTTTTCGCCAATCTTCATTTCTGTAAAAAGATTTATCATCAAAGCCATTAGGTATCACAAACATATTGGAATTACCGTAGCCTAAATTTCTATGATAATCCAAACCACTCTGGGAATTCGCCAAAATAACGTTGGGAATATAAGATCGATGTGCGCAAATTTCTAAAATAATTTTAGTCAAGCTTGAATAATGGTTTAAATCAATATTCGAACAACGCAAATTCCAAACCAATTGCGCTTTTTGAAATAAAAAAGGCCGAATCAACATGCCTAAAAAATCAGAATGATAAAGCCAAGTTTGTATGACCTGGGGTTTAAAATGCCTGTAAATTTTGAACAAGGCCCAAGGCAAGGTCCAACCAAGCCTGGCATAAAAAACAGGGTAACCTAGTTCCTCTAAGGTTTTGCCATAAACTCCTTCGTTTTGTAAACACAGTATCCCATGCTGATACTGGGCATTACCCTTTTGTTTTGCCAAGTGTAAAAGAAAAAACAGCTGCTTTTCAGCACCACCCAAATTCAAGTCATTGATAATATGTAAAATTTTAGGCATTAATTGCTTTTATTCCCTTTCTGCCAATTGAAATATAATTCACGTTTAAGTTTTTCCAATCTTTTAAATCATAAACATTGCGCAAATCAATAAAGGTCTTTGTCTGGCCTAAGCCTGGATCTACTTCCATTAGTTCAGCCACTTTGGGTAAATTCAAAGAACGAAAGGTATTCCATTCTGTGATTAATACGACGATACTAGTCCCTTTAATCGCCTCATAAGCATTTTCATGCCAAGAAAGGCCAGCTTGAGATTTAAAATAGGCCTTGGCCTGTGGCATTGCGATGGGATCATGCGCCTGAACAAAAGCACCTTGGCGCAAAAGCTCTGAAATAATACCTAGGGCTGGGCTTTCTCGAATATCATCCGTTTGGGGTTTAAATGCCACACCCAAAATTGCAATTTTACAATCTGCCAACTGCCCTTGAGCTGCTTTTGTTATTTTATCTAACATGCGGGTTTGGCGTTTTGTATTACTGGCCACCACGGCCTCTACCAAAAGGGATGGCGCATCCTGTCTTCTGGCCAAGCTCATCAAGGCCCTGGTATCCTTGGGGAAACAAGAGCCCCCAAATCCAGGGCCTGGATGTAAAAATTTTGCACCAATACGGCCATCCAAGCCCATGCCCTGAGCTACTTTTTGTACATCCGCTCCACAGGCTTCTGCCAAATCCGCCATTTCATTGATAAAGGCTATTTTAGTCGCCAAAAAGGCATTCGAAGCATATTTGATCAATTCAGCCGATTCCAAATCCACAAACAAACTGGGGGTTTGAAATAAATACAAGGGCCTATAAACCGTTTCCAAATGGCGATATGAAAAATGCGCGGATTCCAATTCTGGATTTTCCAAACCCACAATTACTCTATCAGGCTTCATGAAATCATGTAAGGCTGCGCCTTCTCTTAAAAATTCGGGATTCGACGCAAAGGCAATTTTTGCAGGCAGCTGATTTGAATGGCTTCGATAACCTGGATTCAAGGCCCTAAAGCGCGCGGCCATCGCACGAGTCGTTCCTACTGGCACTGTGGATTTGATCACAATGGTTTTATCACTCTGATTTTGACTTTCTTGATTTAAAAGCAGGGCCAACTCATCAATCACAGCTTCAATGTATTTTAAATCCGCTTCATCGCTGCCTCGGCGTGTTGGAGTCCCTACGGCTAGAAAGATCACCTGAACATCAGGATTTTGATTCACTGTTTTCGACAGGCTGTCTGAGAAGCTCAAACGACCCTCTTCAACGCCTTTGCGTACTAAGTTTTCCAAGCCAGGCTCGTAAATTGGAATTTCTAAATTTTTTAAGCGCTTTATTTTTTCTGCGTCTTGATCCACACAAATCACATCAAAGCCAAATTCGGCAAAGCAAGTGGCCGAAACCAAACCCACATAACCTGCACCAACCACTAAGAGCTTCACTTTAATTCCCCTGAAAATATCTTTTGTTTTAAATTCAAATAAAAAGTCTTATAAGCCATGTACCAAAGCAAGGGCCGGTTTTGATCCCGCACATGGCGATGATGCCATACTTTATAATCTTTGAATGCTTCTGGCTTTAAAAATACTTTTGGCAAACTTGAAAACTTAATCAAAGCAAGGCTGAGCAAAGACATGTCATAAAGATTGGCTACAAATTTAGGATGCTGAATCTTGGGGTCTATTTTATTAGGTTGAATTAAATTGGGTGTCACACAGAAATTTAACCATTGTTCTACAAAAGTCCTATTTTTGGCATTGTTCACCAAAAGCATGAAACCTGCCAAGGCCAATTTTTTATTTCGAACCTCTGGAGTATCCATACCCAAAGCTTGCAGGGTTTCCCTCGGCACCCGGTGTTCAATCAAATTTTCCTCGGGATTAATGGCCGCTGCTTCTACAAAAACAGCGCCTTGTTTTTCAGCCAAGGCCAATAAATCATGCAGGGGTTTTGTTAAAATAAAGCCAACATCAGAATACAAAATAATACTGCCTTCGGGAACTGCCTGCATGGTCTTAAACAGTATATAGGGCTTCCAAATCCACAAACCTGCACCTAAAGGCTGGCTTAAAATCTTTTTATTTTTTTCAATAAAACTTAATTCTAAATCTTTGGGCTTGTAGTTAATCACAGCATCAATGCCCTTATCCAAAGCCGAATAGGCCAGGGTATTTTGATTTTTAAAAAACACATCAGCGCCAGAAGCATAGGAAATCAAATAAGTTCTTGCTTCGAGCTTATTAATGCCTGGATTTTTGAGTGATAATTCTGTTTCATAAGCATAAATAAAAATAGCAATACCAAAAAAAATAAAGCTTATAGCAAAAATTAAATATTTTATTAATTTAAATTTAAACATATTTCTTAAGAATTCCGAAGATAGCTTAAGAGCTTATTTTCTAATCGCAAACGGCTTATTTCATTCAAAATAAGGCCCGTAAATACCAAAAGTCCAGACAATACAAACATGCTGGCTGCCATTATTAAAGTGGGGAATTTGGGTACAATGCCCTGTTCCAAATAAGTTGCGAAAATAGGAAACATAAAACCCAAGGTAATCAAAAACAATAAAATACCTAGGCCTGCAAATAATCTTAGGGGCTTGATTTGTTTGAAAAGCCTTAAAAAAGTAAATAAAATTCGAAAGCCATCTCTATAAGTTCTAAGCTTGCTCTGGGAACCTTGCGGCCGCGCATAATACGGTGTTTCAAGCTCACCCACTGGCACGCGCATTTCTAAGGCATGAACACTTAATTCCGTTTCTATTTCAAAACCTTCGGAAAAACAGGGGAAAGATTTTACAAAGCGCTTGGAAAACACTCTAAAGCCTGAAAAAATATCATGAAAAGCATCACCAAACACAGAATGGAAAAGCTTATTGAAAAATTGGTTCCCCAATACATGCCCCATGCGATAAGCCTCTTTTTCAACATGCACGCGTCGAGCAATTAGCATGTCTAGATTCTGTGTTTTAAACAAATTCAAAAGCTCTGGCAATTTGCTTAAATCATAGGTTTCATCCCCGTCACTCATAATATAAAGATCTGCATCCACTTCTCGAAACAAACGCCTGACCGCATGGCCCTTGCCCTGCAGGGGTTCTAATAAAACTTCGGCGCCTGCTGCGAAAGCTTTGCTACTGGTTTCATCTTTGGAATTATTATCACAAACCACAATTCTGGCATTGGGCAAAATTCCACGGCATTTATTTACCACATTGGCAATGGTTTGTGCTTCATTGTAACAGGGGATTAATACCGCTATTTTTTCATTAGATAACATAGGCTTCCTGCGCTTGTTTGAGTGAAGGCTGTTTGTTTTGTTGGTAAACCTCGTAAGATTTCAGTAGAAAACAGGCCCCAGCCACTACCAAGGCTGGCCACATTACAAAACCATATCGGGGAATCCCAGCTTGAAATACCGCAATACCCAAATGGTGGGTTTGAATAAACACACTGGCATAAAATAGAAGGCTGCTTAGGGCTGATTTTTCAAAACGGCCTTTTAGGATCAACCATCCTCCCGCAAAGCTCACGTACAAAGTGACTAAAAATAAGGCGCCGAATATCACCCTTAAAGGAATAGCCAGATAATTTTGAGCTTTAACTTCCAAAGAATAAGGCCATTTTTCGATATAAGGCAAGGGTTGCTGTTTTAGAAATTGCGCGAGTTCTTCTTTTTCTTTCACTGTCATCAAATCCAAAAACAACCAAACCGCGGTCAAATTCATACCAATGTCTTTTACATAGGCCATGGGGTTGGCTTTCACGTATTCAAAAGCCAATTGCCCATAGACTTTATCACTGGATTGGCCAGACGCTGCCAGTGGTTTAGGATCCAATTCAGGTCTTGCCAAGTATCTAAAATAATCATAATACACAGCAGATAATAAATAACGCATTTGGAAAGACCGAACATTATCCTCTTTTAAAAATAATTGAACAGGTTCAACATTTTTAATAAAGGCCGCATCAAATTCAGGATAAGTGCTTGTGTTTTTAGAGCCCGGTTTGGCAATCAGGCTTACTTTTCCTATCCAATTAAAACCAAAGAAAACCTCTTGTTGCCAAACATTGTGCAAATATTTTTGTCCTGCCAAGCCTAATCCTATCCAGGCTAAAAAGGGCAAAACAAGCCAAATCGCTTGCTTGATGTTAATGCGCTTCAAGGCATAGAAATTAAACAACATCAATACCAATACAAAGGCGGATAATTTGTGCACTGGGCGAATCAATAAATGCAAGCCGACTAAAAAGCTAAAATACAAAAAGGGCCTTAATCTAAATTTTGTGGCATAAATTTGAACAATCAAGCCCATCATGAGCATCAGTATAGAAACTGAAATCGATTCAGACATGATTTGAAAATTATACTTGATGAGTTCAATTTGTAAGCCTACGCCCAAGAGCGTTAAAATCGCAAGGCTGAGTAGGCCTAAGTATCTGTTGATCTGATGCGTCAAATAAGCCAAGCTCAGAAAAAACACAGCATGCTGTACCCAAGGCACCGCCTTATGGGAACCAAAAATAAACTCTACCAGACTCAAAAACCAAGGGTAGCCTAAAGTACGTGCCGCACTATAGTTCAAATACCCACCAGAATCCGCCTGCATCATCGGCTGTATATCCCAAACAAGGTACTTACCCGTATAAATCAGGAATAAAGCCAGGCTTAGGCCCCACAAAATAGCTTGCCTCGCGCGATAAAACATTATATCCTCCCAATTCTATACTCTTATGAACACTCAAAGCTGGAATTCTAACAAAATCCAAGACTCATTACCACCAGTCTTCGGAGGCATAGCCTTCAAAGGCCAAGCCTTGCGGGCCAAATTTAGCCTGTCGGACTGGGTAATTGCCCTGGGTCTTTGCTTGGGTTTTGTATGGATGTTCTGGCCAGGTACGATGCGGCCAGACAGCTATTCCCAAATCAGCGAAGCCCTAAGCGGCCAGTTTACGGATCACCACCCCCCTATGATGGCCTGGTACTGGGGCTTTTTGCATAAAATTTACCCAGGGCCTGGCTTAATGCTCAGCACTCACTTGGTTTTGGCTTGGGCCTCTGCCTTTCTTTTTTACCGGGCTTACCGCGCTTATGCACTCTCTAGGCTCTATTGGCTTGTGCTCTTTTTTCCGGGGCTTTTCAGCTACCTCACCTTTGTGTTGAAAGACGTTAGCTTCACGTGGGGGTATATGTTGGCTCTTAGCATCCTCACCTGGCAGAATGCCCAA
>JBJSZW010000082.1:0-6462 GCA_046090565.1 Gammaproteobacteria bacterium | reverse complement strand
CCGAGATATCCTGAGCCTTATCCAGCAATTCCAAAAATGCAGTCCGCCCCTTAAGCCTTAAATAAGAGTCTGGATCTTCCCCCTGGGGAAGGCTTAAAAATTTCACCCTCAAGCCATCTTCTAAATAGGGAAATATCAAATCCAAAGCCTTTTTGGCCGCCCTTTGCCCAGCTGCATCACCATCAAAACAAAAGCAAATATTTTGATAATATTTTGTAAGCAATTGTAATTGTTTTTCAGTCAGCGCTGTACCCATGCTCGCGACCGCAGGGATTTCTGCCTGCATAAGGCTTAGCACATCTAAATAGCCTTCTGTGACCAAAATAGGCATTTGTTGGGTAATACTAGTGGATAAATACCGCCTAATTTGGTACAAACCAAACAGAACTTCACCCTTGTGGAAAATCAAGCTGTCTGCAGAGTTCAGATACTTGGCTGCCCCCCAGTCTGCTTGTTCGCTTTGATCGCCCTGGCTTTTTTGAGATTCCAACTCTAAAAGCCGACCCCCAAAGCCTAAAACCCGGCCCTGCAGATCTTGTATGGGAAATATAATGCGGGAACGAAATTTATCATAGATTTGGGGCTTCCCCAAGAGACCTAAATCTTGGGCTAGCATCTGGTCAGCTTTTTCAGCTTCTAAATATTTGGATAAATTATACTTACCAGGGGGCGCCAAACCCAGGCCAAATTGTTCGAAACAGGGGCCCTCTGGATTAAAGCCTCGCCCTTTTAAATAATCCAGGGCATGCTGGCTAAAGGCATGTGTTTTCAATTGCTGCTTAAAAAATGCAGCCACAACCTGATTTAAGGCATAAGCTGACTTTCTTTTGCTGTTCTCTGCAGGCTTAAAACCAGCTTGGCCTTGTGTGGGTAAATCCACGCTTAAGCCAAAAATAGACCCCAAACGCTCTACAGCAGGTATAAATTCTAAATGCTCGTATTCTCGAATAAAATGAATCGCATCTCCAGATTTACCACAACCGAAACAATGAAAAAATTGTTTCTGGGGATTCACAGAGAACGATGCAGTTTTTTCTTGATGAAAAGGACAGGTAGCGAAATAATGGCCCCCTTTTCTTTTCAAAGAAACAAAGCGGCCTATTAGTTCTACTATATCTATACGCGATAAAAAATGTTCAACAAAATTATTAATAATTTTATTATTTTAAGCTTCAGAAACTTGTAATTGTGGTGGCTCTAAAGAAACAGTTACACCAAAATCACGTCTTTTATACGCCAAACGTATAGAAGAACCATCTCGAGATACTTTCTTTAAATGCCGTTTTCTAGCGGCTGCTTCTTCTCTTTTACGCTCCTGGGAAGGTTTTTTAAAACATTCTCTTTTACGTAATTCTTTGGGAAGACCTGCTTTTTCAACAGATCGCTTAAAGCGACGGATAGCAGAATCAATTGATTCTCCTTCGCGGATACGTACCATTGGCACTGTGTATACCCCCTGATTTTTAAAATCATTAACAAGTGATTAACAAAGGTGCTATTCTAGTCCAGATTCAACCATTTGAAAAGAGGTCTACAGCCGATGAGCTTATTGGTCCTAGGAATTGAAACTTCCTGCGATGAAACTGGAGTTGCCCTGTACCATGAAAGCAGGGGTTTACTTAGCAATCAACTCTACAGCCAAATAGCTTTACACCAAACCTATGGCGGTGTAGTTCCTGAGCTTGCCTCGCGGGATCATCTTCGAATCATCCGCGCCTTAAGTGAAAAGGCCATAGAACAAATAAAGCAAGCCTCTCTTGGCTGGCAAGATATCAATGCCATTGCCTACACCCAAGGCCCAGGGCTTATAGGCGCTCTTTTGGTCGGAGCTTGTTTTGCCAAGGCCCTAAGCTTTGCCACCCAAATCCCTGCCATAGGCATACACCACCTAGAAGGCCATTTGGTTTCAGCCATGCTGGATAAGAACCCTCCCCAATTTCCCTTCTTGGCTCTCTTGGTTTCTGGCGGCCATACCATGCTTATAGAAGCCAAAGCCTTGGGCAATTATAAAATTATTGGCCAAACCCTAGATGACGCTGCAGGTGAGGCCTTCGACAAAATTGCTAAAATGCTGGGCCTACCCTATCCCGGGGGGCCAGCTTTGGCTAAACTCGCTGAAAATGGCCAGGCCCGCTTTACTTTACCCAGGCCCATGTTAAACAAACCCAATTTAGACTTCAGCTTCAGCGGCCTTAAAACAGCTGCCTTTAATTTGATCCAAAAACTACCCCAGCCCCTTTCCCTGGAAACCAAGGCAGACATTGCCTATGCCGCCCAAGCGGCCATCGTTGAAATTTTGCTTAAAAAAACATTTCGGGCTTTAAGTAAAACTCAAGCAGAACAATTAGTCATCGTAGGGGGCGTCAGCGCCAATCAACACCTACGCACAGAAATAGAGCAATTCAAGGCCCAGCATCCACAACCCCTATCTATTTATTTTCCAGCCCCCCAATTTTGCACAGACAATGGCGCCATGATTGCCATGGCCGGCTTCATGCGCCTAAAAACTTTCGGGCCTTCCTGTCTAGATACCTCTTTTGCGGTTAAGCCCTATGCACAATCGCAAAACTTCTGACCAGCATTAAATATAATGCTAAATATATAGAATGGGACGTGATCAGATTTAAGATTTTAAGTAATTGAAAGTAGACTTTACTCCGAAAATGGCGTACACTTTCGGAGTAAAGTCTACTTTTGAATTGAAGGTTTATAGAGGGAACAGCCCATATGCTTGATAGAATGATCCAGTTAGATAATTCCTATTCGTTTTTTTTATTTGGCGCAAGAGGAACAGGGAAAAGCACTTGGCTAAAACATTGCTACAATACCGAAAACACGTATTGGATTGATTTATTGAATCTAGAAGAAGAAGAATCTTTAAGCAAACAGCCCAACGATCTTTTCAATCGAGTTTTATCTTTACCTGAATCGATCACACATGTAGTTATTGATGAAATTCAAAAAATTCCGAAACTATTAGATGTCGTTCATCGTTTAATTGAAAATGAAACCATTGATAAAATTTTTATTTTAACAGGGTCTAGTGCACGTAAATTAAAATATGGTGGCGCTAATTTATTAGCAGGCAGAGCCTTTGTGTATCATTTATTCCCTTTTTCATACTTAGAACTCAAAGAACAATTTAATTTAGGCTTTGCTTTAACTTGGGGATTATTACCAAAAATATACCTTTTTACTTCTGATAAACAACGATTAAAATTTTTTCAGGCCTATACAAATATTTATCTCAAAGAAGAAGTTTGGGCTGAACATTTAATTAGAAAATTACCTCCATTTAGACGTTTTCTAGAAGTGGCAGCCCAAGCCAATGGAAAAATTATTAATTACTCTAATATAGCAAAAGATGTTGGTGTTGATGATAAAACTGTCCACTCTTATTTTGTAATCTTAGAAGATACTTTATTAGGTTTTTTTCTAGAACCTTATCATCATTCTTTTAGAAAACGCTTAAGCGAGAAACCAAAGTTTTATTTTATTGATGTTGGAATTGCCCGTGCATTATCAAAACATCTTTCTATCCCTGTTCAACCTAAAACAAGTTATTATGGAGAAATCTTTGAACAATTTATTGTTGTAGAATGTTTCAAATGCATGAACTATTTTTCTTCTGAATATCAAATGTATTATTTAAGAACAAAAGATGACGCCGAAATAGACATTATTGTTACAAGACCAGGCAAACCTTTGTTATGTATAGAAATAAAAAGCAGCTCTCAGATTTCAGAACCAGATTTAAAAAGTTTTATTAATCTTACTAAAGATTTAGCTAAAAGCCTAGAGTGTGAAGCGGTTTGTTTTTCGCAAGATCCCCATCCCAAACAAATCGAAAACGTGCTTGTCTTACCCTGGGCTATTGGCATTAAAAAATACTTTTTAACCGTGTAATTACTTTTTGAATTATGCCTAAATCTGTATTACACTAGTAAGTACAGGAGATTTTTATGCTGATTAAACCATTGGTTCAAACAGGAAATAGCAAGGCCATTGTCTTGGACAAGGCAATCTTACAAGCGGCCTGCCTGAATGATGACGCCTTATTTGCGGTTACAATTAATCCAGGGGGTGGCATCACCATTCAATCTGTTGAATCCACCCATCAAGAACTGAAAAAAAAAGCTTTTCGCGAAGTTCTTAAAAAAAATTACCAGCTCTTAAAACGCCTGTCTGAACAATGATTTTTTTAAGTGTTGAAGACGTTATTAATTTTCATGATGATTTGATTCAAGAATTTGGCGGAGCCTCTGGTATTCGAGATCTGGGTTTATTGATTTCTGCCGTTGAAGTCCCAAAAGCAACGATGTTTGGAGAAGATTTATATCGCGATATTTTCGATAAAGTGGCCGCCTATCTGTTTCATATTGTTTCTAATGATCCATTCATAGATGGCAATAAACGCACCGGGACAATTTCTGCCCTTATTTTTCTTAATCTAAATAATATTAATTTTGAGTATAATGAATTTTTATTAGAAGATTTAGTTCTGAAAATTGCCAAGGGAATCGGCAATAAAGAGACTCTAGCCCAATTTTTTAGAGAAATACAATAATCTATGAATTAACCAAGGTGATTTCAATCCGCTCTATTCCTTTCCCAGGCCGAGATCTTTTTAAATTAACACTACCAACTTCCGCTGTTGATTTAACATGGGTCCCTCCACAAGGAACTTTAGCAAAGCCTTCTATTTTCCAGTATCTTCTTTGATTTTTTATATCAGAAAAACCTACTTCTATGATTTTATCAGAACTGATAATTTGATTATACTCACGTAACAAATCATCAAATAAAGAGGAAATCTTTGTATTTGCTTTAAAATCTATCCTTGATTTTAATTCAGAAATATGAGCCCCTACTTTCTCGAGTTGAAATTTTTTGGTTATCAATTCTAAAATCAATTCTGCAGCAAAATGTAAACGCATCAATCTAAATCTTCTAATCCAATCAATTTCCATATAAACAAAATCCCCAGATCTTAATCCATGATTATCTGGCAAAGTGTAAAATATAAGATTTCCTTTTATCTCTGAATAAATTACTGGCATTTGATTAATAAAAGCCCTATCACTTTCCTGCCCTCCAGAAAAAGAATAGATAATCGTCTCTTCAAAAAGAATTTTTTCTTTTTCAACTGAAATAACCTTTGTATTCAACTCTGTTTGATATGGATTATCCCAAAATATTTTTTGCATGCTAAGAATCTCTTCTTTTATATCTTAAAAGCGGCTATATGAACAATTCATTTTAATTTTTAGAAAACTTCAAAACTTTAATTCCATGTCCTTGTTCAGAAGGAAAACACAGTAACTTTAAAGCATTTAAATCACTCGTATCTAGGTTATTAAAATCTAATCCAGATTCTAAAATAAATTCGCCTTGGCTTCCATAGTATTCTAATTTCCAGCCTAAAGCTTCTCCTAATCGCAAACTTTCTGAAAAATTCACATGCGCCGTCATGTCCTGCAAGCCAGGCCATAGCAAGGCCTGGGCATGAGCCCTATTTTTGTAATAGCATAAAAAAGTCCCTCTTTTTCTGCTGGGATGATAAAGCTCTGGTTCTAAATAACCATAATCTAGAATCAAAATTTCACCCTTTTTAAGCATGCGATTCACAGATCGAAACCAGCTGTTTAAATTTAAGTTTATTTCTGAAAAATAAGCTTCTGGAAAATTAAAATCTTTTAGTTTTTCTATAGTAAACTCTTCTAAGGGCTCGAGCAGAAAATCTAAATTAAGATTTGAATTTATATTTTTGTTTCTGTTTTTTTTTGAACCAACAGCTAGTTTATAAAAATTTTTATCCGTGTATAAAAAACGCTCACAGGGTAGGGCATCTAAGACTTCATTCGCAATACACAGGGCATTCAGCCCTGCAGGATATTGTTCTAAAAATGCCTCTGGGCTTCCGAACCAAGTACATTTGTCTAAAAATTCAGGGAAGGCTTCTTGAATACGGCTTTTTTGTATTTTTCTTAAGGCAGGGCTAATTTCTATAATAATATATTGATCTAATTTTAAATTTCGTAAATCATAATAATTTAAAATTTGAAGGGCCATACTGCCCCTGCCCGCCCCCCATTCAATGATATTGGGCTCTAGTTTTTCTTGATTCAGGCAGGTATTTAAAATAGCCTCTGCCAAAAGTGGGCCAGATTCAGGCGCCGTTGTAAAATGGCCTTTTTCGCCAAAAATAGCATGCTCCCGGATATAAAAACCATAATTTGGGTGATAAAGGACATGTGCCATGTATTCAGAAAAATTAATGCTTTTACTTGGTTTTTTCTCTATAGTTTCCAATATAAAAGCCTCAAGATTTTTGCTTATTTTTAATTCTTCCAGGCTAGGTTCAGGAAAATCTAAAACTGCCAATCCCCCTTGAGTATTTTGCGTATTCAATGCGATAATCTTCCCCTAACCTCAGTTCGGGGTTTGCACAGTCAATAATCT
>JBJSZW010000081.1:0-2757 GCA_046090565.1 Gammaproteobacteria bacterium | reverse complement strand
AAATCCAAACAGAATAGCTACAGAATAGGAAGTAAGGTAAGCCAAATTGGGGCAACCTTGGTCAATTTTCAGTCATTCGTTGCCAGATGCAAGCATGCAAAGTTTGGGAAAATTCACCAAACAGTCAAAAGACTTTAAATTTGAGCTTAATTTGGACTTTTACTGATCAATCTATTTCGTATTAGCCTTTCCCAGAACACCCAAAAGAACCAACTTTATTAATTCTCAACAATTTAAGAAAGCATTCTTAAATAAATTAAAGAATTATCTCCTTTGGCAACATGGCAGCTTCTTTTTGGGCTTCTGTTCTCTGTCTCTCCCTGGGGCTGCTTGGGCATCCTGCACTTGCTCCAACACCTTTGGCTCAGTCTGCCTGGTTTCCCTCCTTTTAAGCATGTGTGATGCCGGTTTTGTCTCATCAGGATTTGCTCAATTTTGGACCTTCTCTTAATGAAACTGTGAAAACTTAAATAAAACAGAGATTAGTGGTCCTAACCCTAACTAAATAAATTATTTTCAACTTCTAAATTGATACTTTATTCACAAATTCTTATCAATACTGATATCACTTTATCAAAGTACCACAATCCTTAGTGCTCAATTTTAGAAACCAAGCTAACATCAGTGAGACCAGATTTGGGTCATTCCTAAAATTAATATTTTCTCTTTAAATTAAAGAGACATTATTAACACACCCCACCTTGTCTCCAGCAGACCCTGGAGACAAAGCAACCACCATGAGATCATTTGCACAGGATTTAACTACAATCTCTACCTTGCAGAACCTTAATCAAAGTGCAAATAATCGATCATGATAGTCTAGAGAGTGCATTAATAAGTCCCTATGTCAAAAAATCAAATTTTGCTACAAAAGAGGCTTAGCTCTAATAAACACGATTCATTCTTTCCAATATACCTGACCCTTTTACTCTTTTTCAATCCGGACCGGCTTGGAGCTTGCTCTGACTCCTTGAATGTCAGCGGTATGATCGGTCCTTGACCTGGACTGCTTTTGGCCGACTGACTGACCGGTTACCCTCGGCTTGATCGGGCCGTGATCTGTTGAGTCTTGTCGCCCTGTGAATCGACAAGACTGAGACTGCCTGGCTCTGCCCGGGCTTTTGGTCTGACCTGACCTGTCAGCTCATGGAGGTCCATCCTTGGATCCTAAAGCTGGCTCAAGAAGGGCTAGAAAACGAAGCAGACTCCTAGTTTGCCCTAAACTACGGTCATATCACCAGATCTTTGCTGGTTCCACAATTTTCTCAAGATCTGATCTCTTTATGGCACTGGTCCGGCCTCAGCAAAGGTTAAAATGATTATTCAAAATGATCAATAGATCGATTGCGTTTCAAACTAATCAGATCTGTCACTCACACAATTCTTTGATATCTGGCAGTCTCAACTTAACTCCTAAAATTGTTAAACAGTACACAGATTTTACCGAAATTTCACCTGTTACCATGTCAAATTTGTAAAATTTAAAATTTGTTTTTATTTTTTGTTTCCGCCCTCAATACCACCTATGCCTCCCACTGAAAATAAGGGACTGCAGCTTGTAAAACTACCGTGATGGCTTGGGAACTGCCCAAAGCTGCCCTAACTAGCCTAGGATCTTATTACTTAGGGTTGGTGGTGACCAATAAGAATCCAAGTCCCTTAGAATTTAGAACTTAACCTAACCGTTGAAATAATTTTGAAAAATCCTTAACAATTGCTTTAGAAGCTTTCTACAAGCTTGACACGCTATGGGGGTAGTTTGCAAAGAAAAAATGAAAGAATTAAATGGGAAAAAACCCATCAGAAAGGACTGATGGTAAAACCCATACAAAGAGAGAATACTACGGGGAATAGCTAACCATTGCAAAGATTTAGAAAAGATTCTACGTGACCTAATGTCTGAAAAAACAAAACAAAAAGAACAAAAAGAAAAAAAAATCTCCGGATCCCTGTAAAGAGAAACAGTAAACACGCTATTAAATTTGATCTAATGACCAGATTTTTCACTGCCAGAACGAAAATAAGTAAGAAATTCTAAGTAGCTTATTGACTCTCACCAAGTGAGATACCTCTTTTATTCACACACAGAACACTCAATTTTCACGCAATTTATCTGATGTACAATTCGGATCAATTTTAACGATTAATCCTACTCTGGTTCCTTTACCTCACTCTGTTAGGCGCCGAAAAATTATGTACACGTGTCCTCCCCGGACTCTGACCTCTGGTAAACGTCGGGTCTTCCAGACAGTTTGATGACTATCTGGAAGTTTTGGCTCTTTCTCGTCGATGATGTTAGCGACGGATTCGCCTCTTCTTGATTGCGGTCTTGATGTTGACGATCCGCTCCTTTCTTTCTTTGGCAAGCCTGGTCCTTTCCTCGAGATAGAAGTTCCGGCTGAGAGGTGTCATTTCAGCCCAGGATTTTCCATTGATCCTCTTCTGGAACTCTTCTCTCCTGGCCAGTTCCTCGACGATCCACTTCTCCTCTTCGTTCTTGACATCCTTCTCGGTCCTGTCTCCGATCACCTCCTGTCCTGTCATCTTGAGTGCATAGCGAGTGATGACCGAACGACGGAAATTGTTTCCATCGTAGCCGTACTTGAAATGTTTGTTTGAGAGCATCCGGGCGCTGTCGGGGTCCAATGCTAGGAATAGCATGGAAGTCCAGGCTCCGCGGATCATGTTCTTGAAGTAGCGGCGTCTCAGCGACAACTGACTCTTCCTGATGTTCGGGTTGAAATGGACTGATGGAAG
>JBJSZW010000080.1:0-6561 GCA_046090565.1 Gammaproteobacteria bacterium | reverse complement strand
TACGGTCTTAGCCGATCGCGGCTTTGGAGACACTAAACTATATGATTTTTTAAAAGATGAATTAGGTTTTGATTTTGTTATTCGCTTTCGTGGAAACATAAAAGTAACAGATATTCATGGAGAAACTCGTTTTTTCGTGATTTTAAGGACATGATACTCTTGTTTTACACTGCAGTCACTTGACTTTAACTCGCAGATAAGTAATAATGTGCTTATTATCACGATAAACGTGATTTTGAGGACATGATGAATCTATCTGCTTATATTAAAGAAATACGAAAAGCTGGGCAACGGTATTTTACCTTAGAACAGCTTATGGCAGACCGGGGCTTGTCAAAAAATACAGCCCTAAATGCTATCTATCGCTTAAAGGGCCACGGAGAGTTGATCTCACCGGCGAGAGGTTTATATGTTATTGTCCCACCAGAACATCAACCGCATGGCTCTATCCCTCCCCAAGAATTGGTGCCTTTGGTCATGCAGTATTTGGGCGTTCATTATTATGTCGCACTTCTAAGTGCGGGGTTGTTACATGGGGCAACTCATCAGAAACCTGCTAGATTCCAGGTGATATCAGACAAACGCATTAAACATCCATCAACTTTTGGCGATGTGGAAATTGATTATATTTATAAAAAATCCGTGCTGGAATTGCCCACTCAAGATTTTACTGTGAGTACTGGTTACCTTAAGGTGGCAACCCCAGAATTGGTTGCACTTGATTTACTCGAGTACCCTAATCATGCAGGTGGCCTAAATCATATCGCCACTGTTTTCTCTGAGCTTGTTGAGGTGTTAGACCCTATAAAGCTCATCAATCTTGCGAAAGATACCAGCACAGAATATCAGTTGCAGCGTATTGGTTATATCCTAGATCACATTGATGTTATGGATGAACCTGGCGCTGAAATAATAATTAATGCTCTTGCACATCATGTTCAAGAAAATAAACCAAGCTATCTCCCCCTCGCATCTGAAATTTCTAAAATAGGCTATTCAAGGTGTAAAAAGTGGAGAATTATTGAAAATTCAGAAATAGAGAGTGATTTATGATCCCAGAAGTTTTTATTGAGAATTGGCGCAAAACTGTTCCATGGCAAATGACTGAACAAATACAGCAGGATTTAATGATTAGCCGTGCGTTGGTTGATTTGTATAATGATCCTCATGTCAAAGATGCGCTTGTCTTTCGAGGTGGCACGGCGCTTAATAAATTGTTTATTAATCCTCCGGCGAGGTACAGTGAGGATATCGATTTTGTCCAAAAAAATGCTGATCCAATTGGACAAACGATTGATGCTATTAGGGCACTATTAAAACCATGGTTAGGCGATCCCAAATGGAAAATCACACAGCGTAGTGCAAAGCTGATCTACAAGTATGAATCTGTTAATAAAATTCCGGCAAAGCTAAAAATTGAAATCAACACAACAGAACACTTTCAGGCATTACCTTTAAAAACAGTGCCTTTCTCTATGGATTCAGCTTGGTTCAAAGGGACGACTGATATCGTTACTTATGAAATGGATGAGCTGATGGCGACTAAGTTACGCGCTCTTTATCAGCGTCGTAAAGGGCGGGACTTATTTGACGTATGGTATGTGGCAGATCGCAAGTTAATTAACTTGAATCGAGTTTTTGATATTTTTCACAAGTATTGCACTTATAACGATGTGAAGATTACTGGCGAAGAATTTTTAAAGAATCTTGAGCTTAAAAAGGATCATCGTGACTTTCATATGGATATGAGTGTTTTATTGCCATCGAAATTGCATTGGAATTTTGAAGAAGCCTATCAATTCGTTGTAGATAACGTCATTAGCAGGCTGCCATAAATGCAAAGAATTAAACTGTATGGCCAAATATCAACAAGCCTTGCATGCTTGAGCAATGAAAAGCTAAAGCAGATTTTGGCAGATAGCAATCTGAGAGGCCGCAAAAATGGACATTAAAATTGAGACTAAACGTCTATCATTACGTTTATTGACTGAAAATGATCTTGATAATTTACAAAAATTAAACGCAGATCCAGATGTAAGGGCATTTTTTCCAGACGGAACACAAAACAGGGAACAAACAAAGAAAAGGATGCTGGAGCTAATCAATAACTATAAGGACCATAAATTACCCGGCTTCATAATATTAGAAAAAGAAACCCAGACTTTTTTAGGACGTTGTGGTTTCTCATTGTTAGAAAATAATGAAGTAGAAGTCGGGTATTTGCTGCATAAAAATTATTGGGGCAAAGGGTATGCTACTGAAGCTTTAAATGCATTGCTTAATTGGGCGAAGAAAAATATTAACCGCCATTATATTATAGCATTTGCTCCCACGCCGCACGTTGCATCACAGCGTGTAATGGAGAAGTGCGGTATGATTTTATATAAAACTGATATTGCCCATGGAGTGGAATGCAAATTCTATAAAATTAAAAATACTCAAATCAAAGCACGCATAAGTCATGTAGCACTTTTGATAACAGACTTAAAAAAAGCAAAGCATTTTTATGGCAATATCTTAGGACTCTCTGAACTAAAACGACCACCATTTTTTATTAAAGGACTCTGGTATGATTTGGGTGACCTTGAATTACACCTTATGCTTTATGAGCAAGCAGAACAACCTCAAGTACACCCCTTAAATGAAACCGTGCAAGCGCATTTTGCCCTATCCATGCCAGAGCTTCAATTAAACATAATTTTGGAAAAATTAAAAACCGCTGGTATAGAACTGATTACAGAGCCGTCACTATCACCTACAGGGGTATTGCAGGTTTTCTTTTACGATTTTGACAAAAATATGATTGAGCTTAATAATGAACCGGAGACAACATGACCACCATTATTGAAACAGAAAGGCTTATTTTAAGAACCTGGAGAAAAGAAGACGCAGAGGCGTATTTTCAAATCAATCAAGATCCCAAAGTGATCGAGTTTTTACGTGGCCCATTAACCATGGAACAGGTCAACGATTTTATACCTGCGGTGAACAGTCATGGCGACAAACATGGTTACACTTTATGGGCCGCCTCCTTGAAGGAAACAGGTGAGTTGATGGGTTTTATCGGTCTCAATTATACCGATTGGGAATCCAATTTTACACCAGCAGTGGAAGTTGGTTGGCGATTAGGATCACAATATTGGGGCAAAGGCTTTGCTACTGAAGGGGCTAAAGCTTCTTTGGAATATGGGTTTAAACAGTGTGGCCTAAAAGAAATCGTTTCTTTTACCGTGCCAGCTAATATTCGCTCTATTCGAGTCATGGAAAAAATTGGATTAAAACGTGATTTAAATGGCGATTTTGCTCATCCTAAAGTTGATGATGCTAGCCCTCTGAAACGGCACGTGCTTTATCGATTAACTAGAAAAGATTATTTGAGGGGTCTGGCATGAAATTAATAAATTTTTCTTGGAAGATTTTTAAACCGTACCGTTTTTATATTTCATTTATGCTTTTTACGGGAATATTATGGGGTGTATATGTAAGTCTATCTCCATATCTTCTGAAAATAATAATTGATAGTTTGGCAGAAAATAAAGTTGTGCAGCAAGTTTACCTACCGGCAGTGATTTACGTTTTGTTATATTTCTTTACAGCAATTAATTTTAGAGCCTTAGACTGGATTAAATACAAAATTTTACCCCCAATAAAAAAAGATACTGCAATGAATATGTTTGATTACATTAAACATCACTCGCACGATTTTTTTCAGAATAATTTTGCAGGCTCAATGAGCAATAAAGTCAATGACATGGTAGTAAATTTAGAGTCGCTATTAAATTCTGCTGATGAATTTTTTGCTAATTTTGCATCGTTTTTAATTGCAATTGTAGTTATGTATACAGTTAATCCGATATTTGCTTTAGCCTTATTTAGCTGGTGTGTGTTATTTTTTATTATTTCAATCATTTTTAGCAAAAGCATCCATGAACTCTCAAAATTAACTTCAGAATCTTACTCAAAATATTCTGGAACATTAGTCGATATTTTCAGCAATATTTCCAGCGTTAGATTATTCTCAAGATTCAAATACGAAACAAAAAACTTGAGCGATTCAGTTGATGATCTCGTTTATAAAGACCGCAATATGCTCAAATACATAATAAAAATGCGTTTGGTGCAGGATATTACTTTAGTAGGATTGCTAGGAATAATGTTTTATATGTTATTGAATCTCTATAGCAAAGGGATGGTAACAATTGGTGATTTTGCTTTAATTTTAACAATTACAATGTCAATTTTCCAAGCCATGTGGCATCTAGCCAACAAAATTGTAGATGTTTATAAAAATATTGGAAGATGTTACCAAGCAATGAGCTTGATAGATGTTAAACACGAAATTATTGATCAAGATAACGCTAAAAATTTGGTTGTAAAAAATGGAGCTATTGAATTCAAAAATGTAACATTTTCTTACAAGAATTCCACGCCAATATTTTCCAACTCAAACATAAAAATTAGTGCTGGCTCTAAAGTAGGCCTTGTGGGGTATTCAGGTAGTGGAAAAAGTACGTTTATTAATTTAATACTTCGTCTCTATGATATTGCTGAAGGAGATATACTTATTGATAATCAAAGCATTAAAGCTGTATCACAAGACAGCTTAAGGCATAATATATCAATGATACCGCAAGATATTAGTTTGTTTCATCGCAGCCTCAGGGATAATATTAAGTATGGCAATGTCGATGCATCAGAAGAGGATATTATTAAAGCTTCTAAGCAAGCTCATTGTCATGAATTCATTACCAACCTTCATAAAGGTTATGACACGTTAGTTGGCGAACGTGGCATCAAATTATCTGGTGGGCAACGACAGCGGATTGCTATTGCTAGAGCTTTTCTTGAAAATGCTCCAATTCTAATTTTGGATGAGGCGACTAGTTCCCTTGATTCTGTAACAGAAAAATACATAAAAGACAGTCTGCATCTTGCAATTCAAAACAGAACAACAATTATCATAGCACACAGACTTTCAACTTTGTTGGAAATGGATAGGGTTCTAGTTTTCAAAGATGGAGAAATTATAGAGGACGGTAGCCATGATAATCTTCTTGCAGCTAATGGGCATTATGCAAAAATCTGGGCAATGCAATCCAATGGGTTTTTACCTAATGATGAGAAAGAAAAATGCGACTAATTATGTATAATAATGCACTCGTATCATTTTCGGCACAAATATATGTTTGCTCTATTCATTTAGACCGAGACTGTATGCACCATAAATTAGCTGCCCATCATCCATTGTCACAACATATTTTATATCGGCTAACAGCTGATGAATATTTACATGCAGAGAAATGAATGAATAATTTTAAAATAGATTATTTAGCGAACAGGCCTGATTGCCTACATGCTTGTGCAGCCTGGGCATATGGAAGGTGGGGCGTCCAAAAAAAAGATGGGAGCCTAGATCGCGCTATAAGTATTTTTAAAAAAGGGATGCAAAAAGATAAACTACCTTTAACGCTGATAGTTACCAACCTAGAAACAGACCTTCCTGTTGCGATGGGGAGTTTATGGGAAAGTGATGGGACAGAATGGCCAGAAAAAACACCTTGGATTGCCTCGATTTATACATTGTATAGATATAGGGGGTTAGGATTAGCCAAAAATCTAATAAAACGTTTAGAGGAAGAAGCCCAAACGATAGGATTTCAAGAAGTGTACCTTCAATCTGGATCAGCCGCAAATTTTTACCACAATCTTGGATACAAAGAAATTGAAACCGTAAAAACAAAAACAACCGCTGCTGGTACAGAAACGTTGTTTATCAAAAAATTCACTACCAAATGTGAATAATATGAAATATTCATTCAAGCAAAATATCATTTCAATTTACGGTAGCGTAGGTAAGAAATGGTTAAAAGCATTGCCTGAAATTATATCTAAAATAACTAAAGAATATAATCTAGCCAATCTAAAGCCAGTGAATAATTTAAGTTACAATTATGTGTTATCTGGGCTTCAAGGACCGCAGCCAACTCGCCTTGGCGAAGCCTCCGGCGTAGCCCGGGTTATTTTAAAATTAGGATTGGATATTGATGGATTCAAACGTGAAGCCGCAGCTCTCATGGCATTTGAGGGTTTTGGTGTTGTCCAAATATTTTCAGAAAACGCAGGTTTGCTTCTACTTGAATGCGCAGTCCCAGGCGTCTCTTTAAAGTCTTATTTTCCTGAAAAGGATGATGAGGCTATTAATATCACTGCAAATGTCATAAAGAGATTGCATCAAGTGCCCATACCAAGCCCCCATCAATTTCCTCACGTCAAGGATTGGCTTGCAGTATTAGATAGCGACCTAAAAATTCCAGCGCAAACTCTTCAAAAAGCCAGAGAACTTCGTGATCAGCTTTTAAAAACGGCTGAGCCAGATGTTTTGCTTCATGGCGATTTACATCATGATAATATTTTGCAAAATGGCAATGACTGGGTGGTGATCGATCCCAAAGGGGTTATTGGCGAATCAGCATATGAAGTGGCAGCTTTTATCAGAAATCCTATGCCAGAATTAATGCATCACGCTGATGCGCCAAATATTATTCATAACCGTATCACTCG
>JBJSZW010000079.1:0-7121 GCA_046090565.1 Gammaproteobacteria bacterium | reverse complement strand
GAACAACAAGCCAGTCCTGAAAAATGAAATTTTTTATATTAAAATGTTAGGGATTAATATTAGACGCGGCGCTTCACCTCCATCTGAACCTTTGCCGGAGCAAGCGGTTACAGATGGAGCACTGCGCCGCATTTCGGTAGAGCGCCCACCCTATACCTTTACTGAAAATAACCAACCTGCTGGCAGCTTGATTAAAATCGCAGAGGCTATTTTGAAAAAATCAGGCCTAGAATTCGAATTTGCCCCCCGTTCCACCAATCGCATGTTGGCTGAAATCAAATCCCTACCCAATACCTGTGTGGTGGGCTTTTTTAAAACGCCAGAACGCGAAACTTTCGCTAAATTCACTCAGCCCATTTATCAAAATGCCCCCATGATGATCTTAATCCGGAAAACCGATCAAACCGCTTTTTCAAAATTTCCCAGCCTAAAACAACTCTTTACCCTAAATACACAAAAACACCTAAAATTTCATAAACTTTAGTGAAAATGCTGGCCACAGAATACATTGATTATATGTTTGTAGTCCCCGAAGAAATCGATGAACAAATCAAAGCCTCTGGCATGCCAAAAGATCTCTTCATGGCTGTTAATGTATCTGATGTCACTGTTGGAAATTTACGCTACCTCATGTCTAGCAAAAATACCGATGATGAGATTATAAAAAAACTCAATACCGCAATATCCCCTTAATTTATTGAAACTTTGCCTTGATGATTTCTTGAATTTCATGGGAAACACAATAGGCCATTGGCAGGACAAAGAGCGTAAATACAGTCCCAATACTTAAGCCGCCCAAGAGCACAAAACCCATGGCTTCACGCGCTTCGTAACCTGCATCTTTTGAAAATACCAAGGGCAAAGCTCCAAAAAACATCGCTGCTGTTGTCATTAAAATTGGGCGTAATCTTAAAGTGGAGGCTTCCAAAACCGCAGCTCTAAGCCCCATGCCTGTTTTCACTAAATGATTCGCAAATTCAACAATTAAAATCCCATGTTTGCTAATCAAACCTATTAAAGTGACCAAACCCACTTGGGTATAAATATTCATTGAGCCATTAAAAATCCATACCATGCCTAAGGCCCCAACACCTGCCAAGGGCACTGTTATTAAAATAATCAAGGGATCCATAAAACTTTCAAACTGAATGGCCAGAATGGAAAAAATAAAGAATAGGGCCAAAAAAAATAAAATCAAAATATTAAACTGCGATTCTTTATAATTTTTAACACTGCCTGTCCAGGTCGCTTTATAATTTGAAGGCAATTCTTTCATCACTGCCTCCATCAATTGAGGGATGGCCTTGTCTAATTTTTGATCGGGCAATAAACTGGCTTTTAAAACTGCGGATCGCATTTGATTGTGATGAAATAATCGTTCAGGGCCTGAATCAATTTCCATACTAGCCACGGTAGCTAAAGATATTGCCTGCCCTTTTGGATTGGTAAGATACAATTCATTCAAATCCCAGGGATATTTTTCGCCTTTTAATATAAAACGATAGGATTGGCCTTCTTTGAAAAAAGTTAAATCCCGATCGCCATTTAAAAAGATTTGTATGGTTTTTGCGATTTGAGATTTAGACAAACCCAATTTAGCTGCTAAATTTTGATCGATATTAATTTTATAGGTTCTTGAATCCAAACGTAAATCGTCATGAACAGATTCAAAAAAATTTTCTTTTGAAATACCAGAACGCAATTGATCCATCACTTGGTACAGCTTTCTGTAATCTTCTGTGGTTGAAATCACCAATGAAAGCATCGAATTATGAGCCCCCTCTTCTGCACCTGGCAAAGCGCTGTCCCAACTCCACACATAGGCTTCTAAAGAAGGTATTTGATCAATCACGGGCTGCAGATCTTCAACAATGGCTTTGGCAGAACGTTTGCGCTGAGTTTGAGGTAGGAGCGGCAAAAGAACATTGCCTCCCCAATCCCCCATGAATAACAAACTATTTTCTGCTTCTGGAATGTTTTTAATGATGTTTTGTATTTTCTTTAATTTTACTTCCATGGTGTTTATGTCTTTTCCAGGAATCAAAGGCACATACACGCCAATCAAGCTTCTGTCCTCTTTAGGTGCTGTTTCGCTCGGCAAAATATGAGCGAAAAACGCAATGCTAAATAAAGCCAAACTTAAAATAATCAGCAATAATTTTTTGGGGTGTTTGTGACTTAGAATTTTAGATAAGAATTTTCTATAAACAGCTGTCAGATGTTCTAAATAATGATCCAATTGTGGCCATAAAGGCTTTTCGTTTTTTTTCAAAGTCCAAGCACACATCAAGGGCGATAAACTCAATGCAACTATTCCAGAAATAAAAACACTGGCCCCTAAAGACACCGCAAATTCTGTGAATAACTGCCCCACTGTTCCCTTGATAAAAGCGAGTGGAAAATAAACACTGATTAAAGTAAATGTCATCGCAATAATTGCAAAACAAATTTCTTTGGCGCCTTTCAGGGCCGCATTCAAAGGCTTTAAACCAGATTCAATATGTCTTTGAATATTTTCTAAAACCACGATGGCATCGTCTACCACCAAGCCTACAGCCAATACCATGGCCATCAGGGTAATAATATTAATAGAATAGCCAAATAATTTTAAAAAAATACAAGAACCAATCAAAGAAATCGGAATAGTGATCAATGGAATCAAAGTTGCTCTGATATTTCTTAGAAAAATAAATACAATGGCAAGTACGAGTACGGCTGCCTCTTGAATAGAAGCCTGAATATTTTTAATTGAATATTGAACAAATTGAGCTTGATCAGAAACAATTTCAATTTTTAAACCAGAGGGTAAATTGGGCTTTAATTCTTTTAATTTTTCATGAACTAATTTTGAAACTTCCAAGGGATTGGCATCATTACTGCGATTAATCGCAATGGCCAGACCTGGCTTGCCATTGATTCGCACCCTAAATTCTGTATCATCTGTTTTTAATTCAAGCTTGGCCACTTGTTTTAATAAAATAGGATCTTTATTGGCCTCTTCTTTTTTTATCACTAAATTTTCGTAATCTTCTTTTTTTTCTAAATTTGTATTCAAAGTCACTGGTATTTGATTTTGGAATTTACCCAAGGGCAGGGCTAACTTGGTATTTTCTAGGGCCTGAAAAATATCATCTGCATTTACCCCAAAGGCATACATTTTTCTAGGGTCTAAAACAACATGATAAGTATAAGGCTGTCCCCAAACCTGGGCTGAAGCCACGCCTTTGATGCTTCTAAAGGTATTTTTTAAGTTCAACAAGGCATAATGGGTGAGCTCTGCAAAATCTAGATTCTGAGATTCCATTGAAATAATCATAAAAGGCATGCCATCTGCACTGATCTTTCTTTCAATTTGAGGTTGTTTCACTTCCACCGGTAATTGAGCCAAACCAACAGCTTCTCTCACCATCATCAAAGCGCGATCCAAAACAACATCGGGCTTAAAATTTAAAGTTATCTCACTTGAATTGGAACGGGAATTTGAAGTAATGGTATCCACTCCTTCAATACCTGCCAAACGATCTTCCAAAGCATTCGTTACTTCGTTTTCTACAACAGCCGCGCTGGCATTCGGGTATTGCGCACTAACAGTAATGCTAGGAAAGGATATTTCTGGATACTCACGAAGTGCTAAATTTTCAAAACATAAAAAACCTAAGATCAATAATAAAACATTTAATACCAAGGCTATAACGGGATGCTTTAAAAAATAATCGGTAATGTTCATCATGGCTTAGCGATTGCCACCGGCATTTCCGGATATAAACGATGATGCCCCTGAACAACCAGTTGGTCTCCCTCTTTTAATCCGGAAAGGACTTCTACCCTATCTTTTTCTTTAAGACCTAAAACAATCGGATTTAATTGAACGGTATTATTGGCATCAACCGTGTATACCGATAAAACACCATTTTTTAGAAAAGTCGCCTCAAAGGGTATCACCAACACGTCTTTTTTCTCTTCCAAAACAACAGCCAAATCAATTGCTGATCCTATCACGCAATCAGTACACTGAATTTCTACAATGGCTGGGCTCATATGAGTTTCTTCATCTAAAAACTTTTGAACATAGTTTAAAGCATAAATTTTTCCACCTGCTGAAATTTTTGTGCCAGGAGAAACTTTTAAAGCAACCGACAAAGGCATTGAAAATTCCAAAATTAACTTCGAAGGATCATAGAAATTAACAATCAAATCGCCTTTTTGAATTTGAGCCCCTGAACGAAATTTAAATACCCCCAATAAACCATCAAAGGGCGCATAAAAACGTGTTTGATCCAAGGCTATTTTGGCTTCAGCAGCCCTTCTTTGAATTTCTAAGAAATTCTGTTTTTTTTCTTCAAATTCATTTCTGCTGATCGCACCCGATTTAGACAAAGTTTTTAGCCTTTCAAGCTGAGCTTCTGCCAAATCTAAAGCGGTTTTCTGTAATTCGTATTGCTTTTCAAGTTCTTGATTTTGTATTTTCGCAATCAAATCGCCCTTTTTCAAGCTTTGCCCAGCTTGGCTCAAAGGCTCTAATACGCCTTCGGCCTTGGCTCTTAAGGCAGTTTGCTGAATGGCTTGTACAGTACCTATCAAATCAACGGTTTTTGATATATTTTGTTTTTTAACTAATTCGATTTCAACAAGTTTTAAACTATTTTCTTTTGTTTTTTTAGCTGTAAACCAAAGTTTATACACAATAATAGAAAGTATTACTCCTAATAGAATAATTAGATTTCTTTTTCTTATTTTTTTTAAAAAATTTATAATTTTCATAATGTTATTTTGTTTAAATTTCCCTTGATTTAGTCACCAATTCTTTACGGCTTTGTTGCATATGTTTATGGACTCTATATTATTCCTATTTTTTTAGTCACTTGATGGTTTCTTGAATTTGATGCGAAACACAGAAAATAGAGCTCAACGCGGTTCAAAATTTCATTAACTCCCTTAACAAAGGGCTGACTCGTAGTCCTCGCAATTCAAATTCTTTATCTGATTTATTCCAGATTTTCCCCTGTGGATATTTCATAATCTGCCTTAGCTCTTGTTCTCTTAATTGATTTGTCCATTTAACTTCTATGGGCCAGAATTTATTTTCATCGATATAAGCAATGTCTACTTCGCCTTCGGCTTTAATGTAAAAGGTTTTGTATTTTCTTCTAACATGGCTCACCACGCAGGCTTCAACCAATTGTGATTGTAATATACTATTAGTCAAATATTCCTCACAATTGTATTTTTTGTCTATCCAGCTACTCACTGCATGATAAATAAAAGGATCGGTAAAAATAATTTTCTTGGCTTTTTTAGGCGCAGCACTTAATTTATCTTCTAATAATGCATGCTGAATAAACACTGCATCCATGGTTTCTAGCAATTGTACATATTCTGCAACTGTTTGTGGGTGTTGAACACTCAAATGCCGGCTTAAACTATGCCAAGAGATTTGGGAACCGTAACTCTTAATAATGGCACTTAAAATTTCTTGTAAATAGTGTTCTTGTTTGGAACGTTTTAAAAAATCTCCACGAATCCAATCTGAATAAGTTAATAAAGTGGCTGGTAAAATTTTTTGATGTTTTGCTATATCATTAATGGCCGTCATATAACCACCATGTAACAAGTAAGACTCGAAACTTCGATTTAATTCCGTATTATTTTCTAAATCTACGTCTAATAAATCCAAATATTCCATAAAAGACAGGGGATACAAATGAAAATCGACAACATCGGCTCGACCACGCCTCCCTGGAAAAGTCATTCTCGCTTCTTTAATAAAGGTTAAATCTGAACCAGTTAAAACAACAATTTTGTTTTCAAAAATACCCGCATCTGCTGAAAATTTAATAGCCCGATCCCAGCCCGCGATGTAACTGACTTCATCTATGATTAAATACTTGGTGACCGGGCTTAATAATGCTTCAAAAATATTTAATAATTCTTTGTAATCATTAATCACTTCTCCAGTTAAAAAAAGTATATTTTCTGGCTTGGTTATTTTTTCTTTGAGTAATTGATGCATCCATTGCTTGAGTAAGGTTGTTTTACCAATTTGCCGTCCCCCACCTAAGGTATAAATGCCAGGCATAAGGGTTGGAAGCTGGCTTAACAAACCTGGAACATGTATGTGCGCGGATTCTTTCAGGCGTCTTAGGTGCGGATCTTGGGATTCAAAGGCCTCTAGGCCTTGCAGGTGGGTGTTGTGATATACAAAACGAATGTCCATAAGCATAGAATAACCCATTATCCAAATTTGGTCAATAACCATTATTCAAATTTGGATAATGCAGAAAATACGTCTGTTTTTTGCGGTCAGATCAATTTGTACTCGTATAAAAGTATTGGAATATCTTTGTATGTATCATGCCTTAAAAATTTCATTCCAGCTTTTTCAGCAACTCTAATAGAGGGTTTATTCTCTTCTACAATGAATGCAATAAATTTCTTTAGATCTTTCTTGATAGCATAATCCCTAATAGCCAAAACAGCCTCAGTACCATAGCCCCTTCCTTGGAATTTTGGTAATATACGATACCCTACTTGATATTCGGTCTCGTCATCCTCTAGTGGCATCAACCCAGATATACCTATTAAAATATCCGTCTTTTTCTCTATAACAGCCCACATTCCAAAAGGTTTTTTTGTGTAATGATCTGTAATGAAAGATATCCATTCTTTCGTTTGTTCTAGAGAATATGGCCCATACACAGAATAACGCATCACCTCCTCATCGCTTAAAAGAGAATACAAAGAATTAAAATCTTCTGTACGAATTTCCCTTATTAATAAATTGGTGGTTTCAATCTTCATCAAAATTTATCGGCCAATAATATTGATTTTTCTATTATCAAAGATAAAAACGGATCTTTTTTTATGTCATCACGAGCAGTAATTGTTAAATCTATCTTTTCTTGTTCTTCTAAATAAAAATCAATTTTTGCTAATATTTTTGGTTTTAATTTTTCAAATATTTTTCTTGACTCTGTATCTTTTGATATTAATAACAGATCAATATCTCCTCCTTTTTTATGATCATCAACACGACTACCATAAAGCCTGAGTTCAAATTCAGAAGAGCCTAAGGATTCTGTAACGGCATTTATAATACTTTTTTTTTTCAGTTTCAGATAATC
>JBJSZW010000078.1:0-31951 GCA_046090565.1 Gammaproteobacteria bacterium | reverse complement strand
TTCTAAGAAAGACGTTCCCGGAAATTCAGAAATTTTATTGGAAAGGGGTTTTTTGGTCTCCCAGTTATTTTGCGGCTTCTTGTGGAGGGGCTCCATTGAATATTCTGAAACAATATATATTGAACAACAGAAAAGCCCTAGTTAACCTAGGTGCCTTAAGGGAAGGTTTGTATGCCTTACATCCATCCCATAAATGAGATGGTTTTACGGCATGGTTGATAAATGTGGGGCTATCTAATTGTAATTTATCAGATATATCTTTGCATATTTCTTTATTAATTCTGTTCATGATATTCTTAACTGAAAACCACCTTCAGTCCTAATTTTTCGATTAAATCTACCTTTAATCGTAACTCCAAGATTTATCGGGATTTGCGTCGTTAAATTATTATTATAACGCCGTTCAGCTTCAGATACCTCCCAATTTATGCCAAGCAAATCCAAAGCCTCTCTAGCGGCTCCAATAAACCCTTCGTCGCAGGCAATCATTTTTTTACCAGTCAAACTATTTATTCGTGCTTTCGCATACAGTCCATAACCCATTCCAATTAATATCCCATCTCTTTCTAATTGCAATAAAGAACGTCCTACTTGATCGTAGCCACCTAATTCAGCAAAATCTTTGCGTGTAAATACATTTCTTTTCCAGCAACGAGAAATTTTACGAGATATCTTTTCTTTTAAAGTTACCCTGCTCATTTTAGCCACCCCTATCATTAAGTCTATCAAACATACGACATTTTTTCAATCAAAAATACGACAACTCCTAAAACGAAACGCTCAGTGTTACAGGATCGCTAATTCAAGTATGAAGTCCAATCCATCAGCGTGTATATTCAGCATAATAGCTTGGCGGCTGTGCCGTCTGATTTCTTGAGTTTTTTTGGAGGCTTATTTTTTTATACAGGGAGTGTCAGATTTAGTCTGAAGTTATACAAGTTAAGCTTCTTTTAATTTCAAAAATATTTTTTAGGCATTGATCGTATGAAGGAGGATTAGGTTCATAAACCATGTCGCTTAGAAATTTATTATAAACTAAACCGGTCTTAGACTGGTCTAATAAGAGTATAATACAAACCAGATTTAAAATCCAGCTAAAGCATGCCAGTTAATATATTTAACTATGGGTATTATGGGTTTTAAATCCAGGCCAAAAACTGCTTGGCGGCTAAATCGCTACCGCCCAGGGCCAGGGCCTGATGTAAGGCCTGGAATTTTTGGCGCAAATCTTTCAGCTTGGAGCTGTTTTGGGAATTTAAATAGTCCCCCAAGGCCTGACTTAAATTTTGGGCACTTGCTGCCCCTTGAATAAATTCTGGAACCAAATGATCCTGGGCCAATAAATTAGGCAGGGAAATATAAGGCAGCTTAACTAATTTTTTGGCCAGCCAATACCCCAAAGGGTTCATTTTATAAGCAACCACCATAGGGATTTTTAAAAGCATCAATTCTAAAGTCACTGTACCTGAAGTCGCCAGAGCCAAACCCACGCCATCTAAAGCAGTTCGGGCTTTTTTTAAAGTAAATTCTATGGGGCAATTTAATTTTTTTTCCTGGTAAATTTTTTCTAAATAAAGCTTATGCTCCACACTTACCAATGGCATGATAAAATTTAAATACAAACCCAAATCTAGCTGCTGCGCATAAAGCATTTGAGCCGTTTCCAAATACAAAGCCCCCATTCTTTTGATTTCAGACCAACGACTACCGGGTAATAAAGCAATTTTAGTTAAGTTTAAATTTAAGTTATTGAGGGGGATCTGTTCTGCAAAAGGATGTCCTATGACTCGAACTGGAATGTCATGCCTTTTATAGATTTCTTCTTCAAAGGGAAATAAAACCAAAATACCATCAATGGCTTTTTTAATCTTAAAAATTCTGCCTTTGCGCCAGGCCCAAACGGATGGCCCCACATAATGAACTGTTTTGATTCCAAAATTTTTTAGCTTTAACTCTAAAGCTAAATTAAAATCCGGCGCATCAATGCCTAAAAAAGCACGCGGCGGATTTTCTTTGAAATATTTAATCAAACCAGAACGAATTTTAAGCAGCTTAGGCAAATGCTTTAAAGGCTCTACTAGGCCCATCACTGCTACGTCTTCCATGCGGTAGAGTTCTTGCAATTCTAGATTAGAATGTTTAAGAGACCTAATATTAGGGCCCAGAATGCCTGTGATTTTTAGCTGGAGATTTTTTTTCAGCAAAGATTGAATAAAATCCGCCGCCAATAAATCCCCAGAAATTTCACCTACTACTAGGCCTATGTATAGCTTTCCACAAAAGTTTTGCCCTGCGGTCGCTAAATCAGCGTAGCTCAGACACGCTCTCCCTTGGGAAAACTCTTCTGGAAAGCTATACATGGTAGATTATCTAATAATACCGCGCGTCGATTTTAACAAAAATTCAATCATTATTCGCACTTGGGGATGATCTGCTGCCAAGATTTCTAATTCTGAAATAGCTTCTTTCACAGTAAAACTTTTACGAAAAACTATTTTATAAGCCTGTCTTAATGCATTGATGGTCTCTGGGCTGTAGCCACGGCGTTCTAAACCCACGCTGTTCAAACCACTGGCCTTGGCCGGATAACCAGAAACCGTTACAAAAGGCGGCACATCTTTGTAAATGATTGCCCCACCAGCTGCAAAGCTGTGGGCACCAATGATACAAAACTGATGCACACCAACCAAACCACCCAAGGAGGCGTGATCTTCGACCACCACATGCCCTGCAATAGAGGCATTGTTCGAAAAAACGACTTTGTTGCCAATCACACAATCATGAGCAATGTGAGAATAAGCCATGAATAAATTATCATCGCCAATGCGGGTGACACCACCACCTTGTTCTGTGCCACGATGCACAGTGCAAGATTCTCGAAAAATATTGTTGTCACCAATTTCTAGGCAACTGTTTTCACCATGGAATTTCTTGTCCTGAGGTACTTCGCCCAAGGATGCAAATTGATACACTTTGTTATTTTTGCCCAATTTAGTGGGACCTTTGATGACCACATGGGAGGCAATCACTGAACCTGAGCCGATTTCTACATTGGCATCGATGAAAGTCCAGGGCCCAATTTCGACATCCGGCGCTATTTTTGCTTTTTCATGGACCAAGGCTAACTTATGAATCACTTTTGACTCTCCCTTCTGCACTCGTGACTTCTGCACTACAAACCACTTCACCATCTACCAAGGCTGTACCTAAGAATTTCCACACTTTACTTCTTTGTTTGAGCACTTCGACTTTTAAAATCAGTTGATCACCTGGCAGTACTACTTTTTTGAAACGCGCACTCTCTATGGAACCCAAATAAAAAAGAGATTCAGAAGGCTTCCAATCGGTTGATTTATAGGCCAAAATAGCAGCCGCTTGAGCCAAGGCTTCTATCATCAAAACCCCTGGCATCACTGCCTTTTGTGGAAAATGCCCCGTAAAAAAAGATTCATTGACTGTTACGTTTTTCAAAGCCACAATGCTTTTTCCAGGTTCCAATTCCAATACCCTATCGACCAATAAAAAGGGATAACGGTGCGGCAAATACGCCATGATTTCTTCTATTCGCATCATTTTAGATGAGTTCCTCTTTATTTTTGAGTTTGGCTTCTAAAACCTTCACTCTTTGCGCCAATTGATCCAAGTATTGAAAACGACCGGCGTTTTTCCGCCATTTTTCACTAGGCTGAACAGGAAATCCAGAAGAATAGCTTCCCGCCTGGCGCAGGGATCGATTCACACCTGAAGTGGCCGTGATGTGAACTTGATCCGCTATGTCTAAATGCCCAGCAATACTCGCGCCACCGCCAATTAAGCAATTTTTACCAATTTTGGTACTGCCCGCAATAGCCACACAACCTGCTATCGCTGTAGCTGCTCCAATTTGAACATTGTGCCCAATTTGGACTAAGTTATCGATGATCACAGCATCGTCCAAAACAGTGTCGTCTATGGCTCCTCTATCGATGGTCGTATTGGCTCCAATTTCACAATCGTCGCCTATGATCACAGTTCCCAAATGGGGGATTCTAACCCAAGCCCCTTGATCAACCGCGAAACCAAAACCTTCGCTGCCTATGACAGCACCCGCATGAATAAATACACGGGCTCCAATTTTGACGGCTCGGTGTAAAATTGCCCTGGCTTCGATACGGCTATTTTCTCCAATTTCGACATCGTCTGAAATCACAACACCTGGACCAATCACAACACCCGATGCCACTTTCACTCGATTGCCAATCACCACATAGGGGCCAATGTTAGCGCTGGCATCAATTTCAGCACTTTCAGTCAGCACTGCACTGGGATGAATGAAACCTGTGCGATTTATTAAATCCAGTCTTTCTTCTGAAGGCAAGAATAGGTTCGCTAATTTGGCCATGGCTAACCTGGGATTACTCGCTATCAAACAAGCTATTTTAGGCTTATTGGGGTTGGCTTCTAGATGAATTCTGTCTTTTTCTTCCAGCACAATAGCCCCAGCTTGCGTGGTCTTTAAGCTGGGTTTGTAAAAAAGATTGGCATAAAAAGACAGGTCCTGTGAACCTGCCTTATCTAAAGTTGCTATGCCTGTAATTTTATGATTTGCCGAGCCAGAATAAAGGTGCAACTGCAAGCCTGCATGTTCTGCGAGCTCGGCAACCGTATAGGTTGATTTGGATTTCATGAATTAGCTTTTATCGCCTAATTTGCTAAGTTCTTTGATCACTTTGTCTGTAATGTCCACACCCTCTTTGGTGTACAAAGGAAAATGCGCAGGAATCACGATATCCAAATCTTCAGCTTTCGCAATTTTAGCTGCAACATCTTTTACAGTAGCAACAAAAGCTTCCATTTCTTGGGATTGAGACTCATTGTATTCAGCATCCAAATTTTGGCCGGTGCTTTCAAGTTCTGCTCTTAAAGCCTGCAATTGTGTTTCCTGTTTCTTTTTTTCTTGAGCAGAAAGCACATCTTTGTCTCGGGTGTATTTCTCACCTTTTTGTTTGAATTCAAGCTGTTTCTTTTCAAAACTGTCTTTTTTAGGTTGAAATTTATTGTCCAAACGCTTTTTTGCTGCGATGGCTTGTGGGGACTTGCTGAATAATTCTTGCATGTCCAATACCGCAATTTTACCCGCTTCTGCAGAAGCAGCGAACAGACCTGCCAGCAAGGCCAAAGTTTTACACACATTCGAAATACGCATAGCTACATTCACTCCGTTTAAATTTTATTCAATTCAAAACTTACATCACCGCACCAAACGTAAAAGAGAAGCTTCTCTTTTTATCGCCCGGTTTCAAGTTTAAAGGCTTCGCTAAGCTTAACACAAGTGGGAAACCAATGGGAGTATGCCATTGCAAAGCCAAACCTGCAGAGTAGCGAAGACTGGTGGGATTACGCCTGATTTTTTCACCATTGACTAGGCGGTACTTGTACTCCGTATCATACACTTGCCCCACATCTAAAAACACAGAAGTCCGAACAGATTTGATATCAGGTTTGATGGGGTTAGGAAAAATTAATGCCGCCGTCGCATGCCCCACCAAGTTGCCCCCAAAGGGATAACCGCGGGAATCTTTAGGCCCTAGGCTGTTCTCATCATAGCCGCGCACGCTACCAATCCCTCCGGCGTAAAAATTCTTAAAGAAAGGCAGGCGCTCGGTTGAACCATAAGCATTACCATATCCAGCGGATGCCTTCAAATTAAAGATAAAATTACTGGCCCACAAAGGCTGGTACATATCCCCCTCGTACTTTAAAACATAGTATTTCAAAGTCGAAGCTGGGGTGGACCATCTTAAATTCAAACCATGAGACATGCCCTGGGTGGGGAAAATCAACTGATCTAAGTTATCAAAACCTAATCCTGTGGTTAAATAATAGTCATTGTAACGGGTGCCGTGTTTATTAATAAACTCACTGTACTCCAAAGCACTGATCCCGCTGGGTTTTAAATGGGTGTTGTCGTACCCTAAGCCAAAAGATCCATAGGTTTCTTTACTAAAGGGAAACACAAAATAACCACTGGCCCCATAGGTATCTGTTGCATAATCTGAAAAACTTACGGCATTGCTTAAATCTAATTTTTTGAAATAAACCGAGCTACCAAAGCCAATGCCATCTTTCGTAAAATAGGGATCATTGTAATTTAAACTATACGTTGTGGATGCTTTACTGTTTTCAAAAACAAAATCGACATCCTTGCCTGTGCCCAAGAAGTTTCTTTGGGCCAAACCAAAACGAAAAGCCACTTTTTCAGCCGTTGAATAAGAGACGCCAGCCGATACTTCACGAACTTTTTCTTCCTGGACTTTGTAAATCACATCCACCAAATTCTCTTGGCCTTCAACCGGTACGGTTTCGATTTCTACTTCTTTGGTGAAACCCCTGCGCATTAAGTTGCGTTTGCCTTCTTCCAGCAAGCTTGTTGAAATCCAGGTGCCTTCCATTTGCGGCAATTCACGACGAATCACTTGATCCTGGGTAATGTCATTGCCTTGAATTTCAATCCGACGCACATAAACGCGCTTAGCGGGACTGACTTGGTAATTCACATGCACTATTTTTTTGATCGGATCGATATTCGGAATTGGCCGAACTTCGCTCATGCTAAAGCCTGCATGCCCTAAAACATCTTCTAAGGCCTGCTTCACATCCAATAATTTTTTACGTGAAAATACCGTCCCGGCCTCTAGGCTGGCTAATTTTTCGTCTAGTTTCGTTCTAGAAACAGGCAATTCCCCACTGATTTCTACTTGGCCAAAATCGTATTGATCACCCTCTTCTACATGCAAGGTAATGTAAATATCTTTTTTATCCGGGGTGATCGAAACTTGGGAGTTCAGCACTTGGGCATTCACATAGCCTCTGTCCATGTAATAGGATCTGATATTTTCGAGATCGATTTCTAATTTTTCTTTTTTGTATTTGTCGTTGTTATTAAACCAAGTGCCAATGCCTGAAGGTGCTGTTAAAGTCAGTGCCCCCAATAATTCACTTTCACTAAAAGCGTTATTACCTGTGATATTGATTTTCTTGATTCTAGCTTCTGTGCCCTCGTAGACATCTAGGCTGATGTCTACCTGCTTGCTATTGATATTTTGGACCACAGGATCAACTTTCACCCCATAATGCCCTTTGGCTATGTAATAAGCACTTAGGATTTGCCTAGCCTTTACTATCGAGGCTGGATCATAGGGGTGCCCACCGGCTAAACCCGCTTCTTGACGCAGGGTTTTGTAGAGCTTGTCTTTGTCCTTCACGCCATTCAAAGTAAATTCTCGAACCAAGGGCTTTTCTTCTAATTTGATCAGCAACAAACCCGCCCCTTGGCTACTGACTTCCACATTGCTGTACAAGCCAGTGGCATAGAGCTTTTTAATGATTTCCGTTTCCTGCCCCGATTTTAAAACCTGCCCAGCCTTAACAGGCAAATCATACAGCACCGTTTGTGGTTTTAAATTCACCAGGCCCTGAACCTGAATGTTTTTAACCAAGACATCGGCCTCTACAGCAATGGCCGGAATACCCAAGGCGATCAATACAAAGCCTTGACGCAGGCCCAAAGTTATCTTGTTAAGCAACTTATAAATCCTCATATCAATTTTTGATTGCACTTATCTTACCACTAAAGCTTGCAAAGTTTAAACGACTGAAGTCATTGTACAATGCCAGTAAGCTTACTAAAATAATAACCGAAACACCAAAAGCAGAAAAAGCCCCCTGTATCTTCGCAAAGATTCCAGAAGATAGCTGGGCAGATGTCCCTGGAGAAAATTTTTGTTCAAAGCTTTTTAAGGCGCTTTGTATGCAATTCATACAAATTTCGCCGCCATCCAAAACAGGAATGGGCAATAGATTCAAAACCCCCAGGCTCACACTTAACAAAGCCAGGAAATTTGCAAAATAAACCCAGCCGTATTCAATAGACGTTCCCGCTTGCTGAGCAATGCTGATGGGCCCGCCCAATTGCTTGGATGAAACCAAACCTTGCAACATATCTGCCAGCATTTTTAAAGTCAACCTTGCATATTCTGCCGTTTTTAAATAACCCGCTTTTAGGGCTTCCCAGGGCGTATAATGCTGGATGCGAATATAGCCTTCAGGAATTTCCAATTTCTTAAATTTAATGCCCAGCAAGCCTTTTTCTGAAACCTGGATTTTAAATGCTTTTAATTCTAGTGATTCTAGTGATTCTGAATATCCTGGTGATTTTGCTTCCAAACCTCGGCTTATTTTCAAATCAATCACTTGGCCTGCATGGGCCTTCACTTTTTGAATCAAATCCATTCTGCTTTTTACAGCTTGGCCATTAATCGCTAAAACATGATCTCCCACTTTCAAGCCACTTTGGGCCGCCGCCAATTCTGGGATGAATCCATCAATGCTTAAATCCACAGGCTCCCAGGGTATTAATCCTAACTGGCTTAAGGGATCTTCCCCTGTTGATAAATTTTGCAAAATATTTTTTAAGGCCAAAGCCGGCATGTGCAAGGCTTTTATTTCTTGTTTTATTTTTTCTTTTGCGTTTGCTTGAGATCTTACCTCAAAAATTAATTCCGCCTTTTCATTCTCAAAATCAAAGCCATAAAGCTTCACCAAAAGCTCTTCCCAAGAATTAATAGCTGCACTATTGAGCTTTAATATTTCTTCGCCCCCACGAAAACCGGCTGCATAAGCCACTGTTTGCTCTGGCACAGGGCCCAATACAGGCGCAATTTTTTCAGTACCGCCCATAAAAATAGCCGCGTAAATCAAAATAGCAAATACAAAATTAATCAAAGGCCCCGCTGCAATAATCGCTATTCTTTGCCAAAGGGGCTTGTGACGAAAACTATGGGCTTCATCTGCCTTTGAAATAGGGCTTTGGCTTAAATCTGCATTTTTTTCACCCAGCATCGAAACATAGCCGCCAATCGGGAATAAACTTAAGGCAAATTCAGTTCCCTTTTTATCTTTAAAAGACCACAGCACCCTACCAATACCAATGGAAAATCTTAAAACCCGCACACCACACAAACGAGCCACATAAAAATGCCCCCATTCATGCACACCAACTAAAATTAAAATAGCCAGTATAAACCCCAATAAATTCATCCACATTGTATTAACTCTCCTTTTTTTTGAGGCATTTTTTGCCAAACTTTTTCCAAATGTTCCATGGCCAAACCCAACCAAGGGGTGTACCTATTGGGTGCTTTGATTAAATCCATTTTTAAATCTTCCCAGTGCATCCATTTTAGACTTTCAATTTCCAAGGGATTGGGGGCTGATAAAACTTGTTCAGATTCTAACTTTCCAACCAAAACATGATCCAATTCATGCTCAAACAAATGATTAGCCAATTCTGCCTGGTACACAAAAAAACCCATGGCTTCCAAATTTTTTGCCTCTAATCTTAAATTCAGTTCTTCTTGTACGCGCCTAATCGCCGCTTCATGAATGCCCTCTCCCTGCCTGGGATGGCTGCAGCAAGTATTCGTCCACAACCCCCCACAATGGTATTTTTGGGCACTGCGCTTTTGAAGCAATAATTCTAAATCACCTGTTTTGGGATTGGTTCGAAATAAAAAAACAGAAAATGCCCGGTGCAAGAGCGCCTGTTCATGGGCATAGAGCTTTTCTGCCAAGCCTAGTGCCTGATCTTTTTCATCCACTAAAACAACGGATTCTTGTGACTCTGGTTCTTGCATACAATTAATTTCCAATCATTAAAGGCTTTTGTTACAGCCTGAGTATCTTGTTCTAAAAATAGGAGTTTCAAATTGGGACCCGCATCTTGGGTAAAATAAATCTGTAGTCCCTCTTCCCTGAGTTTTCTAACCCGATGAATCAAGTTTAAAGTATTTGCATCTGAATAAATAATAGCTGGTCTTGAAGCTTGCATCACCGCATGCATCATGAGGGCATTGGCTTCAACCAGCCTGCCTAATTGTTCAAAATCTTTATTTAGCAAGGCCTGAACAGTGTTGCTGCAATCTGTTTCGCAAGCTTGCACCCAGCCCGGAAACAAAGGCGAGGTAGCCGCACAGTGTTGCATAGCCGTTCTGGAGTCCAAATACTTTTCAGATGCCGTACTGATGCACAAGCCCAATTTTAATTCAGGCCAATCGATGTTCAGGGGCTTGGCAAAACTGTCTAGGCCTAATTCATCATCCCGCCCACGTTCCCAGAGTACAAAGCCCGAATAAATAGAACGACAGGCACTGCCACTGCCCAAGCGCGCTAGCACAGACAAAGCGGGGCCTTCTAAATGCCAGCCAAAAAATCGATTCAAAGCCAATACCAAGGCCGCATAGCCCGAAGCCGAAGAAGCAAAGCCCGCAGCCACTGGCACTTCACTTTGAGATTCAATTTTAAAATAAAAATCAGCATGGGGCCGAAACAAATCCAAAAATTGGCTTATTTTTTGATGTTTTTCCAAAACTTTGTTATTAATAATAATTAAATCTGCTGAAGTTGCTGAAGTTGCTGAAACTTTAGTTTTTGCGCCTAAATCCAAACTCATGGAAACACTGGAATTGTAAGGCAAATTCAAAGTCGCTTGCCTTTTTCCCCAGTATTTGCTCAAAGCAATATTCACAGGCGCAAAAGCCTCTGCTTCAGCTAGGACCGGCTCATAAGCTTTTTTTATGATTTTTTTTAAAATTTCAAGGGCCATAAGCGCTCCGAATAATGCTCTCGCAAATAGGTCTCATCACCACCCCATAGCAGCAAGCAATCCCCTAAACCTGAGCCTGAAATTTTTGCGGCCAGAATTTTTATTTTGGCCTTAGCATTGGTTTTTAAATCTTGGATCATAGCCTCTAATTTTACGTGCCCCACGCCTAGAGCACAAAGTAGGCTATGCTGCATGTCTACTAACCTGCTTAATCTAGAAACAGCCTCCGTATTTTCTCTATTTCCCCCTGATTTTGGGCTAGATTTAAAATTCTCGATTTCAAAAACAGCCTGTTCTGTTACCAAGCCCATGGTTTTATAAATTTCTTTGTGAATTAAATCCATTCCAGGAAAATTTTTGGCTTCTTGTTCAACTTGTTTTACAACCTGAACCGTTGGTGTTTTAAAACCAGAATAAACCAAGTACCAGCGCGCCTGTTTCAATAAATCCAGATCGCCCTCTAAAATTCTTACCTTGTTTTTGCAAAGCAAAATTCCTCGCCCATACAAGCTTACTGCTAAATCCGCCCCAGACCCTAAACCCTGAACTTTTCGTATGGCTTTTAAACCCATGTTCCAAAGTGTTTCTAAATTTTCTTGTGCTGAATTATTTATTTGATTTAAAGCTTTCAATACCACAGCCACTACGGCAGCAGAAGAACCCAAGCCCCAGGTGCTTGGAATTTCAGATTTTAGCTTTAAACGCAGACCAAAATTTATTCCAAGCCGCTGTTTTCTATTTTTTTCTTGCTCTTGCCATAAAACATAGCATTCGGTGATGGCCGCTACAACAAAACGCCATTCGCTTTGGAAATTAAAATCCTGACTTTGGGCCGCGATTTGATCCCAACTAAGATTCAAAGCCCCCAAAGAGGCTGTGAATAATTCCAGGCCATTATTTTCTAAAATTTCTAGTTCTAATTGGATGCCCTGGGCAATGGGCATCGCAACAGCAGATTCCCCATGCAGTACCGCATGTTCACCAAAAAACATAAAGCTACCTGGGGCAAAGGCCTGAATTTTAGGCTGAGATAAAGGCTTAGACAATAACCATGGCCCCATGGGGTTCGATTTCCACTTTGTGCAAAGTATAGGGCCTGTACATACTGCTTTCAGTGAATTTTAAAATCCAATCGGGGGACAAATTAAAAGCAAGCACAGCGCCGGCTCTGTCGCCCTCGCCTACGTGCCCGGCACCACAAATTTTGGCTGGAATGCCGTCCGCTTTTAATTCTGCTATCAAATTTTGAACTTTTTCAGGCACAATACCAATTTCGTTTAATAATACTTGATTTTCAAAAATAGCTTCTGAAAAAGATTCTGCATTGGTTTTTAAAATCGCTTGATGCATTTTTTCAGTCACACATTCAAAAGCTTTTAAACGCTCTGGATTCATATGCGGAGCGACTGCCTGAACACATTCTGCTGTAGTAGATCGCGAACGCCCGGTGTTGATCATCCACAAATTCCAATCTTTAGGAAAGCTAAGCGGTGTTCTGGTTTGGCCCTGATAATGGTAAACACCACCCATCAAAGACATAAACAAATCCAAGCCAGAAGATTTGCCATGTTGCATGTCTTCGGCCTGTTTCGCTAATTCTAAAAGCTGTTCTGGATGAACAGAGACATTAAAAAATTTAAACAAGCCTTTCATCACGCTAATAATCAAGGCTGCAGAAGAACCTAAGCCCGCGCCAATAGGCAAATTAGAATCAATTTTGAATTCCAAGCCTAAGGTATCCGCATGGGCATAGCCAATTTTTAAATGATCCAAGGCTATAATAATCGCGTACTGAATCAAATTAATCGGCCGCCTTAGGGTTTTATCACTCTTAACAGCCAACAAATCAAAATAATCAAAGCGGTATTTCTGGGCGACTTCCGTAATATTAACAAAATATTTACCCCAGGAATTGGCAGTTACCCGAGTCACTAGATGATAGTTAATTGCCATGGCCAAACCAGGGTTGCCATAAACCACAGCATGTTCCCCAGACAAAATAAGCTTACCAGGCGCACGAATAGTGACTGCAGCTTTATTGTGAATATTTTTCTTGATTGTTTCAATAGTAGACGACATGATTTAAGACAACTCCTGATAAATGCGTTTGTGATTTTCCACCGCAGCCAAACGATACTTCCCTTTTTGGGCGGCAGGTACTTCCACACTCGATCCATCTTGTGGGTATTTGAAATTATAAAAAGCCTCGTATTCTGGAATACTCAAAGCTTCTCTGGATGCTAAAAAGGCCTGATGTGCGCTTGTGTTTAAATAGGCGTGGTAACCAGGCATGATTTTGCCGCTGAAAAATTCAGCCACGCACCCTGATCCATAGCTGTATAGGCCAATGCGCTGATTGCTTAAATCTTCAGGGGTATTTTCCAGTAAAGAACAAATGCTCAAATACAGAGCTGCTGTGTAGCAATTGCCCATTTCTCGCCCATAAAACAAGGCTGCCTGCATTTCTGCATGCAAGGCTTCTTCAGTTAAACGAGGCAGGCCATTCACCTTGCGCACCGCTTCATGAGCTCTTTCCACCAAACGGGGCACAGACACATGGTAGCAAAATTTGGCATGATCCTCATAACTTCTGCCTGAAGTTTGAGCATATTCCTGCCAGGTTTTTGGGGCCAGCTTTAAATACATCTCGCAAGATTGGCGCCCATCCACCAAAGCTTCTTGCCTGTAATTGGGACGCCAAAAGTCCATCACATCTTCTGTGTGGATGCCATATTCTGGCTCAATCGCTAAAATTCGAGGATTTGCACTCAAAAGCATGGCCACAGCGCCCCCGCCTTGGGAGGATTCCGCATTCGAGCCTATGCCGTACTTGGCAATGTCTGAGGCAATTAACAAAACTTTTTTACTAGGGTTCAAACGGATGTGGTTCAAAGCCAACTGCAAACCAGCCGTTGCCGCATAACAGGCCTGCTTTAGTTCCACCACTCGGCAAGTCTTGGGCAAATTTAATAACTGATGCACAAAAATACCCGCCGCCTTGGATTGATCAATGCTGCTTTCTGTTGCGAACATCAGCCAATCAATATTGGCCAGCACATCCGAATTTTGATTGTCCAAAAGCCTGCGGCCTGCATCCGCCGCCATCGTTACAATGTCTTCATCCGGTGGCAAAACTGCCATCTTTTTTTGGCCTAAGGTTTGCTCGTAACGCTTGGGCGCGAAACCACGGGCCTGGGCCAGGATTTCTAAATCCACGTAGTAATGCGAGGTGTAAAATTGTATCGCATCAATCCCATAATATTGTACTTGCACGGTCATCTCACCTTCAAATTTCTGACAAATTTCTGAACACTGTTAGAATCCAAGCCCCTATTCTAACAAAAAAAAGCAGCGGGCACGAGGCCAGCTGCTTTTTTGTTTTACAGATTCTAAGCTTTTATAAAACTTTTATAAAATTAGAATTTGTAGAATACACCTAGGTTAACAGAGGTGGTGTCGCTGAATAGCTTTTTCTCATCATCTTCCCACTGAACGTTGTCATTGCTGACACGCAGTTTGGAGGTGTTTTCCCAACGTACTAAGCCACGAAGACCTATGTTGTCGTTCACCATGTACTGAGCACCAGCACCTAATCTTGCAACTACTTTGTGCTTCGTGCTGACTTGGTTAAAACCTAAGGAATTGAAACCAGCTTGGGTTAAGCTAACGTTTTCAAAAGACAAACGTGGTTTTACCCAGCCTAAACCTAAGGAACCAACGAGTTCAAAACAATTGTCTAAAGGCAAGTAGGCGTTTAAATCAAAACGAGCACCAGAAAATGCTAGTTTGGATTTTACATCCCCAGCAGCATTAATCCCTGAAAGAGCAGGCATTCTGAAAGTTTGTTCTTTTTTCTTGCTAAAATCATAGCCCAATTCAACGCCAAAATTTTCATGGAATCTGCTGCCTAAATAGACGCTTCCGCCAGGAAAAGTCTTTGCAAGCACATCCTGATCTGAACCTGTCATTTGTACTCTTTTGTGGCTCCAACTGTGTTTGTAATCCAAACCTAAGTAGGGGTTTAAATCATCGATCATAGCGCTGGCAACACCGGTTAAAGCCAAAGCACCAGCAACCACTAGACTTTTTGCTATATTTTTCATAGTTTTTTAATCCTCTATTTGTAAAATATATTTGTTTCTACTAATTAACTGGCTGTTACCAACCAACATTAATAAACCAAATTATCCGAAGTACTAAGAAAGCTACAAGTTAAAAAACTGCGACTTAACCTAGCACTTTCAAGTATTTTAGAAAATAAAAAACAAATGAACGGCTTTTGAAGACTTTTATATTTTCCAAAATATTCCTTCACTAAAGGTTTCGGCAAGCACTCGATGAACTTGAGGCTGCACGAGCAATCCCTGTATGTCAGTACTCTTAGAATAGATTAATGCCATAGTTTTTTATTTTTTGCAAGTATTTTAAAATAAAAACGGCCTACCATGTTTCAGGTAGACCGTTTTAGGTTTTCAGGTTCTTAGATTCTAAATTTCTTTAGATTTTTAGAATTCTTAGAACTTGTAGAATGCACCAAGGTTCAAAGAGGTTGTGTCTTTGAATGGTTTCTTACCGGCGTCTGTCAAATTTGCGCCATTCGCACGCAAACTGGAAGTATTTTCTAGACGAATCATACCTCTAACTCCGATGTTTTCAGTGGCCATGTACTGAGCACCAAAACCCAATCTCAAAACCATCTTTTGTTTACCGGAAACATCTGCATAATTTCGATCAAAATTTGCTGCAGTCATATTCACATTGCTGAAAGAGATGGTTGGTTTTACTAAACCAAAACCGATAGAACCGATCAAATCAAAACAATTATCCATTGGCATATAAGCGTTCAGATCTAATCTTGGACCTCTAAAGCTTGCAGTAGATTTTATTTGATTTTGACCTGCTGCGAATGGGTTAAATGTAAGTGCTTTGCTTTTTTTCTTAGAGAAATCATAACCCAATTCAACACCAAAGTTTTCATGGAATCTGCTACCTACATACAAGCTAGCACCTGGATAACTTTTAGCAAACCAAGTACCATTTGTTTCAATAAATGATTTAGATGTCATCCAATTGTGCTTGTAATCGGCACCTAGGTATAAACCCATATCTTCCATTGCTGCACTGGCAACACCAGTCAAAGCCAAAGCACCAGCAACCACTAGACTTTTTGCTATATTTTTCATAGTTTTTAATCCTCTATTTATAATATATTTGTGTTTCTACTAATTTAACTGGTTGTTACCAACCAACATTAATAAACCAAATTTGTTTAAAGACAAAAGTAACAGAACATCAGTTTTATTTTTTTACAACTGCAGTGTACTACTACTTCAATCCCCCCACCTTATGGCAAGGATTGGATGAAAATGCCACAAATTTGTTTTGATTGCAAGTGTTTTGGGGTATAAACAGAGCGTTCTATAGTTAAATACGCAGAAGACCTACGTCGGTCTTTTTGCTGTTTTTTTATATGTCTGCCGTACTTAAATCCCAGGGATTAACTAACTCTAAACCAGGAACGGCCATAAAATCTTTTAGATTTCGGGTGACCAACTTTAAATTATGAATAAGCGCTGAAGCGGCCAACAAGCCATCGATAGCGGGTAAATTTGGAACATGGGCAGCAATATACCCCCATTTATCCGCGATTTGCATCGTAACGTCTAAAATACGATCTTCAAAATACGCGTTTAGTTCTGTTTCTAGCCAGTGAATGAGCTTTGCTTTTCTTGGTGCATCTGACAATTTTTCAATGCCTTTTCTAATTTCGCCAACACACAATACACTAGTACCAACGTATTGCGGAGAAATAGCAGCTAGCCAAGCCATTACTTTTGGCTCTGATTTTATTTTATGCAGCTCTGAAATTACATTGGTGTCTAAAAGATAGATCATAATTGCACATCCCGAGCGCCTGATTTATCTCTTTCTAAATCTAAATCCACACCGTACAAAGGAGAATTTCTAAAAAAACTTACCAAATCCATTTTTGTTCCACAAAGCTCTTCATAGGTTTGGACACTTAATACAACCGCTGTATTGACCCCTCTTACCGAAATTATTTGCGGATTTTTAGAACAGGATTTAATCACTTCACTGAATTTAGCCTTTGCTTCTTGTAATTGCCAGGTATGTACGCTCATTATTTAATCACCTCAAACTATAAAATTAAACTAGTCATACTGGTTAGTATAGTTGATTTTAATTTAAATACCAACCCGATATCCATCCATATTCACTCTCGATACAGCTTGTCTGTCTTTCTGAATAAGTATATACTTATAGTAGAATGTTTATAGATTTGGGCCATATTATTAACCCTCATCCGCCCCTTTGGGGCACCTTCTCCCAAAATTGGGAGAAGGGCTGGGAACTTCACCATGCGCTATAGGTTTTGAAAATAGTAGCCTGTATTTTTATTACCTGAATTCCTACGAAAAATTTCTTCGGCGATGGGCGATAGAATTATGAAATCTTTACAGAAGCCTAATTCCTTCTCCCAATTTTGGGAGAAGGTGCCCCAAAGGGGCGGATGAGGGTTAATGCATTGATTCAAAAAATTTTGGTTTGATTAGTATATATTTGGAGAAAATCATGAAAAAAGCAAAACTGTTTTCGAATGGCGGTAGCCAAGCACTTCGCTTTCCTAAAGAATATAGTTTTCCTAATTCTAAAGAAGTGTACATACATCGTTGTGGGAATAAAATTATTCTCGATCCCATTAATACCTCTTGGGAAGGTTTAAAACAAGGGGTTGCTTTATTACCAGATGATTTCGAATTTGAACGTGAAGCGGCTAATTTTGAAGATAGGGATTTGTTTAATGATTAAATACCTGTTGGATACAGACACTGTAAGCTTCTTAATGAAAAAAAAACATCCCTATCACAACACACTTTTCGAAAAAATACGAAACCATATTGAAAGCAGCATTGCCATTTCAGTCATAACGCTATCAGAAATTCAGCATGGCCTAGAAAAAACGACTGATTTGAATAAAAAAGATTTGATACAACGCGCTTTAGATAAAATTTTAGAATCTTTCATTGTTTTGGAATTCAATGACGATGCGGCCCGTGAATACGGAAAAATTAGGGCTTGTTTGCAAGCTTTGGGTCAAGAAATCGGGATCATGGACTCGATGATAGCGGCGCATGCACTCAGCCAAGGACTTACACTGGTTACAAATAACCTGAAACACTTTCAGAGAATCAAGTCTTTAACTCTGGAAAATTGGACCTGCTAATGCTTTCTAATTTTTTGCTAATCCCATAGTCACTCGATCCTTCCCAAACTCATCTTGCAAAGTTTTAATATCCGAATAACCTTGGGCTGCAAATATTTCACGCAGGGCTTGAGCCTGTTCAAAGCCATGCTCTAAAAACAAAGGCGCCTTAGGCTTTAAATAAGCCCGGGCATTGATGATCAGATAGCTCAAATCTTGAAGGCCTTGTTGGGGGCTGTAGAGTGCCTGTTGGGGTTCAAAATCCAGGCTAGAATCCAAATTCAGGCCCGCTTTTTCTTCTGGAGCGATATAGGGCGGGTTGCTTACAATGGCATCCCAAAGAAAATCCCTATGCTCTTCTGACTCGGCAGGCCTTGAAGACAGCCCACAGAAATTTTCATACCAACTGCCCTGGATTAGGCAAATATTCGGATATTTTTGTGTATTTTTTTGAGCGACTTCTAAAGCCAGACCTGAATAGTCAGCCCCCACAATGAACCAATTGGGACGGTATTTGGCCAGGATTCCGGGAATAATGCCAGAACCCGTTCCTAAATCTAGGATATTTTTTTGTGAATTAGCCTCTGGGTAAAAATCTAAAACAGCTTGGATTAAAGTTTCAGTTTCTGGGCGTGGGATTAAAACATGTGAATTGACTTCAAATTCTTCCCCCATGAATTCCTGTTTGCCCAAAATATAGGCCAGAGGCTCGCCCGTTTCCAGCCTTTGAATCCAATGTGCTAATTTTTTGGCAACTTGTTCTGAATATTGAAAATCTGGGCCTATTCTGGATTGGATTCTGAATTTTTCCCAAGCTAAATGAGGATCATCCAGGCACAGGGCTTCAAAGCGTAGCATTTCCAATTCATAAGCCTTATGACTTTTGTGGATGGCCTTGGAGCGATCAGGCATGCTCGCTCATGGCTGCCAATTGATCAGCCTGATGCGCCTGCATGAGCGGTTCGATCAAAAGCCCCAGGGCGCCATTCATCAATTCTGGCAACCTGTAAATGGTTACATTAATCCGGTGATCAGTCACCCTGCCTTGCGGAAAATTATAGGTTCGAATCCGTTCAGAACGATCGCCACTGCCTACTAGGCTTTTTCGAGTGTCTGCTTGGGCTTGTTTTTGTTTTTCTTGCTCGGCGGATAAAATTTTGGCCTGTAACAAGCCCATGGCTCTGGATTTATTTTTATGCTGAGAGCGATCGCTTTGGCATTCTACCACCAGGCCTGTTGGAATATGGGTAATACGTACGGCTGAATCGGTTCTATTCACGTGCTGGCCACCGGCACCACTGGCCCTAAAGGTATCAATCCGCAAATCATTGGGATTGATTTCTATAGAATCAATTTCTTCTATTTCAGGCAAAATAGCGACAGTACAAGCCGAAGTATGCACCCGGCCTTGGGATTCTGTTTCTGGTACCCGCTGCACCCGGTGCCCACCCGATTCAAATTTCAAGCGCGAATAAGCCCCTTGACCGATGATTCTTAAAATCACCTCTTTGTAACCCCCGTGATCGCTTAGGCTCTCACTGACTATTTCTACCGTAAACCGGTTGGATTCTGCATAGCGAATGTACATGCGCATTAAATCTGCAGCGAATAAGGCTGCCTCTTCGCCACCTGTTCCTGCCCGAACTTCCAGGTAAATATTGCTTTTGTCATAGGGATCTTGCGGCAATAGCAAGGCCTGTAGCTTGGCGCCTTCCTGGACCAAATCTTGTTCTAGGGCCTGCATTTCTGAACGAGCCAATTCTTTGATTTCTGGATCGGCATCTTTTAATAGCTCTTGATTAGAATCTAAAGCGGCCAATAAGGCATTGTATTGCTTAAAACAAAGCACCACGGGCTCTAATTCGGCATATTCTTTGGAGAGATTGCGAAATTTATTTTGATCTTGCAAGACCCGAGCATCGCCCAACAGATGACTTATTTCTTCATGTCTTTCAACTATGGTATCTAGGTTTTTTTTTAAAGCTTCGTGTAACATGGAGGCAGTATACCGAATTTTTGCGAGCCTAAATAGATACCCTAATCATGTGTAGTGATGAAGAAACAGGGGCGAGGGAAACAAGTTTAATTTTTCAGGCCAATTGCTGTTGGAGATTTAAATAAGAAACCTCGCTCTCTTCAGAAAATTGAACCAGATCCCAAGCATCTGCTTCAGACAAGAGTTTTTTAACCAAAAGATTATTTACTGTATGACCAGATTTATAACCACTGAAGGCACCTATTAAATTAAAGCCCAGCAAATACAGATCGCCAATGGCATCTAGGATTTTGTGCTTGACGAATTCATCCAAGGATCTTAGGCCGCCTTCATTGATGATTTTGTCCTCACCCAATACAATGGCATTGTCTAAGCTACTGCCTTGTGCTAAATTTTTTGATTTTAACCATTCGTAATCGGATAAAAATCCAAAAGTTCTGGCTCGGCTTACCTCACGCGCATAGGAAGCATTGCTAAAATCTACTTCGGCAGTTTGGGGAGTGGTTTTTAAAAAAGGATGATTATAATCCAGTGTATAGGCCACTTTAAAACCATTGAAGGGCCTTAATTCTGCCCAACGATCACCATCCTGAATGCGTACTGGCTTTTTGATGACTATAAAGCTTTTCGGTGCTGCTTGTTCCACAATACCCGCAGATTGAATTAAAAAGATAAAGGGCGCTGAACTGCCATCCATGATAGGCAACTCAGGTGCGTCTACTTCTACTATGGCATTGTCTATTCCCAAACCATAAAAAGCCGACAGCAAATGCTCTACCGTACCAATTTTGGTTTTACCCCGCATTAAATTCGTAGAGAACATGGTGTCCCCCACAAATTCAACTTTTGCTGGAATTTCAACCACGGGGCTTAAATCCACGCGCTTAAATACAATACCCGTGTTGGCGGGCGCTGGATGCAGCGTGAGAGTGACGTTTAATCCTGTATGCGCTCCCACCCCATTGGCCTTAATGGTATTTCTTATGGTCTTTTGCTTCATAAATCTTCTACTGTCTTCTACAATTTTTAGGTCATAATTTCGGAATCTTGATTTTGGCGCCTCATGAAAGCGGGGATATCCAGATAATCTAATTCACCCTCGGTGCCCTCAGATTTCTTTCGATTACCCAACTGATGGGCTAAATTACTAGCACCCGCCACAGAAGCACGCTTACCAAAGCCTCCCATGTTAGCACGTTGTGAAGACAAATGCGATGCCGCCAGGCTATTGATGTCTTCTTTCAAGGCGGTTTGGTTTGGATTAGCCGCATTATTGGCGCTTGCGTGCAAATGCTTGTTGATTAAGCCCTTGTTTAAGCCTGTTGCAACGAGGGTTACTCTGAGTTCATCGCGCATGTTGGGATCGATCACGGTACCCACTATAACTGTTGCATCGTCTGATGTGAAGCTTTTCACGGCATTGCCCACTTCTTCAAATTCTGCAATACCCATGTCTAGGCCTGCCGTAATATTGACCAGCACACCTTTGGCGCCCGATAAATTCACATCATCCAACAGTGGGCTAGAAATTGCGGCTTCTGCTGCCTCGCGGGCCCTGTTTTCACCTTGGGCAATGCCTGTACCCATCATGGCCATGCCCATTTCAGACATCACTGTGCGAACGTCTGCAAAGTCTACGTTAATCAAACCTGGGCGAGTGATCAATTCCGCAATTCCCTGAACCGCACCCAATAAGACATTATTGGCTGCCCTAAAAGCATCCAACAAGCTGATATTTTTACCCAAAACACTGAGTAATTTTTGGTTGGGAATGGTGATCAAAGAATCCACCGCTTCACTTAATTTCAAAAGCCCATCATCTGCCACTAAGCTGCGTTTTTTACCTTCAAATGGAAAAGGCTTGGTCACAACTGCCACGGTGAGAGCCCCCAATTCTTTGGCGACTTCTGCCACAATAGGCGCAGCACCCGTACCTGTTCCGCCTCCCATCCCTGCCGTAATAAACACCATGTCTGCGCCTGTTAACACATCGCGAATTCTATCTCTGTCTTCTAAAGCACTTTGGCGGCCAATTTCTGGATCGGCTCCTGCCCCCAAGCCCTTGGTCACCCCCATTCCCAATTGTAAAACCGCTTTTGAAGAAGTATTGCGCAGGGCCTGTGCATCTGTATTGGCACAAATAAATTCGACGCTGTCCATGCCTGGAACATTCGCATTGATCATATATTCAATGGCATTGCCTCCACCTCCTCCAACCCCAATAACTTTGATGATGGCATTTTGAGAGATATTATCTAGAATCTCAAAAGTATGTGAGCTATGTGAGCTATGTGAGCTATGTGACATTGTCTTTCTCCTAAAAGTTACCCTGAAACCAACGTTTTGCCCGACGAAACCAACCCTTTAAACCCGGATGATTCAGCAAAGACAATTGGCTGCGCAAATGTGATTGATGACCATACAATAGTAAACCAACCCCAGTTGCATAACTAGGATTTTTTACCACATCGACTAATCCTGTAACATCCCGAGGCAAGCCCAGGCGCACAGGCAATTGAAACAAGTCTTCTGCCAAATACAAAACGCCTTCCATGCGAGAACTGCCGCCTGTTAATACAATTCCTGCATGTATTTTTTCTAGCATTCCAGATTTTAATAATTCTTTGTGTACCAAGCTAAATAATTCTTCATAGCGAGGTTCCACCACTTCGGCGACCATGTAACGGGGAATAATGCGATTGGGCCTATCGCCTAAACCCTCCACTTCCACCGTATCTTGATCGGCTACTAAAGACCGCATAGCGCAGGCATACTGCACTTTCAAAGCTTCAGCAGACTGACTGGGTACTCTTAAAGCGACCGCTAGATCATTGGTAATTTGATCGCCAGCGATTGGAATCACTGCAGTATGGCAAATAGCCCCTTGCACAAACACAGCAACATCAGTTGTTCCGCCACCAATATCGATCAAACACACTCCTAATTGTTTTTCATCTTCAGTTAATACCGCATAGCTAGAAGCCAAGGGCTGCAAAACCATGTCTTCCACTTCCAAGCCACAGCGCCTAATGCATTTCACAATATTTTGAGCGGCACTCACTGCCCCTGTTACCATATGAACCCGAGCTTCCAAACGAATACCCGACATGCCAATCGGATCTTTGATGCCGTCTTGGCCATCGACTACGAATTCTTGGGGCAGGGCATGTAATATTTTTTGATCCGCAGGAATGGGAACAGCTTTGGCTGCTTCTAAAACACGTTCTACATCTTGGGCTGACACTTCATTGTCGTGAATGGCGACAATACCGTGTGAATTAATGCTTCGAATATGGCTACCGGCAATACCTGTATAAACACTGTTAATGCTGCAACCCGCCATTATTTCGGCTTCTTCTACAGCTTTTTGCAAAGATTGAACCGTGGCATCTACGTTAACAACAACCCCTTTTTTCAAACCAAATGAAGGCTGACAACCCACGCCGACTATGTCTAATTTTTCATCCTCTGTAATTTCACCTACCAAGACAACTATCTTAGAGGTGCCTATGTCTAAGCCTACTACCCAATTCTTATCCTGCTTCTTCGACATCATCGAATCACCTCTGCTTTATGATTAGGTTTCGCACCTGATTTCCAACCCAAGGCCAAACCTCTTTTGTACCGCAAATCCACATAGGCCAGGTCTGATAAGTGGTTGCGTAAAATTTTTGGATAAGCCAATTCAAATCGATGTAAACGTTGTTCAATTTCTGACTTACCTAAAATAATTATAATCCCATTATTCAAGTTAGCCTCCCAAGACCCATCCTCGGTTAGAACCCAACGTTGAATTTTCAAATCAAAACGTTCTAAAAATTCACTCACACGTTTATATTTCTGCGTCATTTCTGATATTTTATTCCTTGGACCAACAAACTGAGGTAATGTAAGCTTCGTTAGATCATTGCCTACGACTTCCCTTAATAATAGCGTACCATGAGTATCTATCAGTTCTTTGTCTAAGTACGATGCAAAAATTGCGTGTTCTGTTAATTTAATTTCAACAGCATCAGGCCATATTCTTTTGACTGAAACACTATGAATCCAAGGATGTCTTAATAAATCTCTTTCTAAGAATCGATCATAAAATCCAAAAAATCCTCGTTTCGTGTGTTCTAGGACTGTTTTTTTAAGATCCTGCACTGCCGTTTGCCTAAGTTCACCTGCAACTCCCACTCGTTTTATCGGAAAAACGAAGGGAGTTAAGCACAAATAATAAAAACCCAAAAGCAATGCCCCTAAACTCATGAGGCTGATGAAAAAATAGGTTATATTTCTAACTAATCTAGCCAAGCCCAATGTACCCCCAAAATAAATCACGCCATATTATAACATTGTATCCACAATATTTGACATATGCACTATTTCTTACAATTATAAGAAACCTGCGCCATTGCTATGAAATACAGGCACTGTTACAATTCCCCCTAATATGTCTGACATCTCTGGCAAAAAAATCTTGATCTTAAGCGGCGGCACGGGAGGCCATATTATTCCCGGGCTCAGCATTGCACAAGCCCTTCACCAAGAAGGTTGTGAGATCTTTTGGCTAGGATCCCACCGTGGTTTAGAAGAAAAGCTGGTCCCCCAAGCCCCTATTCCTATCGAGCTACATACTTTGGGCATTCAAGGCCTACGTGGAAAAAACTTAGGCGCTTGGTTTAAAATGCCTTTTTTGCTCTTAAAATCTGTTTTCGAAGCCTACCGCTTGATTCGTAAAATTCAACCTGCCTTGATTTTGGGCATGGGAGGTTTTGCAGCAGGTCCCGGCGGATTAGCCGCCTGGTTAAATCGGGTCCCTTTGATTATTCATGAACAAAATTCAATTGCTGGTTTAACGAATCGTTTATTATCCAAGCTGGCTACCTATAAAGCTTGTGCTTTTCCAAATGCCTTTGGTAAAAACAGTGCTTCTTTGAAGAATTTATTTTTAACGGGAAATCCGGTTCGAAGAGATATCCAGCCCAAACATTATGATGCTGCTTACATCAGGCAATTAGGGCAGAGGCCCTTACAAATTTTAATCCTGGGAGGTAGCCGCGGCGCTTTTGCCTTGAATCAAGTTTGCCCCAAGGCCCTCATTGCTTTAAACACGGAAGTCCCCCAAAAATTCCCAAACGCCCCCAATATTCGAGTCTGGCATCAAACAGGGCTTGCTGATTTCGAGATGGTACAAAACCACTATTCTTCCCATGGCTCCGATGGTTTTGATAAAAATATTTATCGAACAGAAGCGTTTATTCAAAACATGGCAGCAGCCTATGATTGGGCTGATTTAATTATTTGTAGGGCTGGCGCACTAACGATTGCTGAATTAACCACCGTGGGCCTTCCCTGTGTTTTAGTGCCTTTTCCACATGCAGTGGATGATCACCAAACCCAAAATGCAAAACTTTTGAGCCAAGCTCAAGGGGGCATTTTATTAGCACAAGAGGCCTTGTCTACCTCCCGCCTGATGAGCCTGATTTTAGAATTTATTCAAAATCCAAGCCTTTTGGCCCCCATGAGTGCAGCTTTAAAACATCTGGCTCAACCACGAGCCACTCAAGATATTCTTGATCTTTGTAAAAAGGCCATAGAGAAAAAAATAGAGAATCAAACCACATGATGCATCCTAAAATTTTTGGAAAAATAAAACATTTACATTTCGTGGGCATTGGCGGTGCTGGCATGGGGGGCATTGCTGAAGTTTTACATAATTTGGGATACAAAGTGAGTGGTTCGGACAATCAACGCAACACCATGGTAGACCATCTAGAATCTCTAAACATAAAAATTTATCAAGAACATGCCATTGAAAATATAGAAAATGCAGATGCTCTTGTTATTTCAAGCGCGATTCCAGACGATAACCCCGAACGCCTGGAAGCCTTGCAAAAACGCCTACCCATCGTACCTAGGGCTTTGATGTTGGCCGAACTCATGCGTTTTAAACTAGGTATTGCCATTGCAGGCGCGCATGGAAAAACAACCACTACGAGCCTTGTGAGCTGCATTTTAACCGAGGCAGGCCTGGATCCTACCTTTGTGATTGGCGGTAAACTCAATAGCCTAAAACGGCATGCCAAACTAGGCAGCGGCGAATACTTTGTAGCTGAGGCCGACGAGAGCGATGCCTCTTTTTTGCATTTAATGCCTTGTATTGCAATTGTTACCAATATTGATCAAGATCATTTAGGTACTTATGAACATGATTTTAATAAACTGAAGCAAACTTATTTACAATTTTTACACCGTTTGCCTTTCTATGGGATTGCGGTTCTTTGCGGTGAAGATCCCGAAATTCAGCAACTCATGCCAGACATTGCACGACCAACCATTACCTATGGCTTCAGTGAAGATCAGGATGTTTTTGCTTCTAATATTCAATTAGGACAATGGTCTTCCCGCTTTACCTTGAATCGCAAACAAAAACCCCCCTTGGATATCCTTTTGAATTTGCCCGGCAAACACAATATTTTAAATGCCTTGGCCGCCATTACCGTGGCAATTGAAGCTGGCATTAGCGATGCGGTGATTCAACAAGCCCTGCATAAGTTTGCGGGTGTGGGCAGGCGCCTACAATCCCTGGGAACTTGGCCTATCGAAGACAAAAAAATTCCAGTGATTGATGATTATGGGCACCACCCCAATGAAATTAAGGCCGTTCTAGAAACATTGCGCGCCAGTTGGCCCGAACAAAGAATCGTGATGGTCTTTCAGCCTCATCGCTACAGCAGAACGCGAGATTTATTTGAAGACTTTGCCAACGTGCTTTCTCAGGTGGATGTTTTAGTGCTTTTGGAAGTTTATTCTGCTGGAGAAGATTCTATTTCAGGGGCGGACGGACGTTCCTTGGCCCGTGCCATTCGAGCCCGCTCTCGGATTGAACCTGTGTTTTTGGATGACAAATCAGTCTTATTTGAAACTTTAGAAAATATTTTGCAAGCCCATGATGTTTTGATTTTACAAGGCGCTGGAGACATTGGAAACTTGGCCCAACAACTGGAAAAAAATATCAACACTAAAACATGCTAAAGCATCAGGAAATACTCGCCCCCTATACCAGTTGGCATATTGGAGGGCCGGCTGAAATTTATTTTAGACCCCAAAACTTAGGCCATTTGCAAGAATATTTAAGCAGTTTAGCAGCGGGCCAGAAACTGACTTGGCTGGGCTTGGGAAGCAATGTTCTGATTAACGACAATGGTATAAATGGGGTTTTGATTCATACCTTGAATGCTTTAAAAAAATTAGAACTGGATTCAGATGGCCTAATTTATACAGAAGCAGGTGTGACTTGTGCTAAATTTTCTAAATTTGCAGCCAAACAAGGTTTCGTAGGCGCTGAATTTTTTTCCGGGATTCCCGGCACCATGGGCGGGGCTTTGCGTATGAATGCTGGTGCCTGGGGAGGTGAAACTTGGGAGCATTTGATTTTTGCCGATTTAATCAATACCCAAGGTGAAATTAAGCGTTATTTGAAAGAAGATTTTGAAATTTTTTACCGGCATATTCAATTTCCGAAAAGCATCACAGAATCTCTATGGTTTGTAGGTGCTGCCTTTGCATTCAAACCAGGTGATACCTTGGCTGCAGAAACAAAAATAAAAGCCCTGCTCCAAGAGCGCCAACAAAAACAACCCATTGGCACCCACAATTGTGGCTCTGTTTTTAAAAATCCACCCGGACATCATGCTGCGGTTTTAATTAACCAACTTAATCTTAAAAATTATCGCATCGGCAATGCCGTTGTCTCTGAAAAACATGCTAATTTTATTATTAACTTGGGGCAAGCCAGGGCTCAGGATGTTTTAGAATTGGTAAAACACATTGAGTCCGAGGTTTTCAAAGCCTATGGCATTGTTTTAGAGAGGGAATTTAAAATACTTTCGTGAATCAATATGTGATTCAACATATGATTCAACGCATGTCTATCGCTACTGTTTAGTGGACTCAAAATAACCTAAAATATAGCTTTACCCAAGACTTCAATTTTAGGTTCTAGCATTTTGTCCACTTTTAATTTAAAAAACAAGCAATTTAACATCTGGGACTTGATTATTCTGGTTTTGGCCTTTTCTATTTTGGCAGCGCTGTGCTGGGCAGCTGAACAAATGTCCCTACCCTACCAATTAGGAAAAACTCTGCCCATTGATTTAAACCCCTGGGTTTTACCCTTCTATGGCTTAAGAACCATTACCCGCATGTTCATTGCATTGGCTTTTTCTTTGATTTTTTCTTTGCTGATCGGGCTTCTGGCAGCCAAATACCGCAAATTAGAAAACTTTATTTTATCGAGCATTGATATCTTGCAATCCATTCCTATTTTGGGCATACAATCCATGACCTTGGTAGGCTTTATCAGCCTGTTTGAAAATTCCCTTTTAGGGCCCGAATGCGCCGCCATTTTTGCCATTTTTACCTCCCAAGTTTGGAACATGGCCTTAAGCTTCTATCAATCCATTAAAACCCTACCCGAACCTTGGCGGGATGTGGCTCAAATGTTTCATTTAAGCGCCTGGCAACGTTTCTGGAAAATCGAGGTACCCCATGCTGTACCTGGCTTGGTCTGGAATGCCATGGTGTCCATGTCTGCCGGCTGGTTCTTTGTAGTGGCGGCAGAAGCTATTGCTGTTTCTAACCAAAAAATCACCCTGCCTGGCATTGGTTCTTACATTCATTTGGCTATTGAACAATCTAATTTACAAGCCATTGCCTATGCAGCTTTTGCTTTATTATTCATTATTTTTCTCTATGATCAATTATTTTTTCGTCCCCTTTTGGCTTGGTCAGAAAAATTTCTGGTAGATGCCGATCCTTATCGTATCAATCATTCTTCTTGGCTTTATGATATTTTAAACAAAACGCTATGGATTAAGAATAAAATTTCACCCAAAATTTCGGGATTTAAAGATTATTTTATTCACAATTTATTTAAAGGCTTGTTCAATAATTTTGAAAAATTACAGTTTAATTCTGCATTTAAATTTCGCTTCAAAATACCTCATAGGGAAGTTTTATTGTACAGTCTTTTAGCACTTGGTTTGTCCTACTGGATCTTTCATTGGTTAAATATTTTTTATAGGGATCATAAAGATTATTTAAATTTTGTTCCCGAAATTTATTTGGTGCTGGAATTAGGAGCAATTACCTGTATCAAAGTGATTATCTTAGTACTCTTGGCTTCTGTATTGTGGGTACCTATTGGAGTATGGATTGGTTTTCGGCCCCAATGGGCTAAAATTGCCTTGCCTTTGGCCCAATTTTTAGCGGCCTTCCCAGCCAATTTACTTTGGCCTCTGTTTTTTTTCCTGATTGCTAAGCATGGTTTATCGATTGATATTTTCAGCTCTCCCCTGATGATTATTGGTAATCAATGGTATATTTTATTCAATGTAATTTCAGGCACCTTGATGATTCCAAAAGAACTCAAAACAGCTTGTGAAAGTTTCAAAATTAAAGGATTTTTGGCTTGGCGAAAATTGATCCTGCCGGCTATTTTTCCCTCCTATATTACAGGAGCCATGGCGGCTGCAGGTGGTTGCTGGAATGCTGCCATTGTTGCAGACGTGCTCACCTGGGGGGATCAAACCCTAGTAGCCAAGGGTTTGGGAGCCTATATTGTTTCGAACACCAACGCGGGGGACTTTCCTAGAATTGTATTGGGTTTGAGCGTGATGTGCCTTTATGTGGTGATCATGAACCGCTTGATTTGGCAAAAGTGCTATAACTTGGCTGCCGAGCGCTTTAGTATAGACAGGTACTCTTAAAATGATGAAACAAGATTTATTACAAGTTAAAAATTTAAATAAAATTTTTAAAAATACAGAAGGCAATGATAATTTGGTATTGAGTAATATCAATTTAACACTCAAAGAGGGCGAATTTTTAGCGCTTTTGGGAAAATCTGGCTCTGGAAAATCCACCCTTTTAAAGATTATTTCAGGCTTGCTCCCCCCCAGCTCTGGCGATATTCTATTACATGACCATCCAAATTTGGCCATGGTTTTTCAACAATTTGCGCTCCTACCATGGCTCACAGTGCTTGAAAATGTAGAATTGGGCCTAGAAGCCCTGGGACTGCCTGAAAAAGAACGCCGAGCCAAAGCCCTTCAGGCGATAGATATGATAGGCTTAGATGGTTTTGAATCAGCCTACCCCAAAGAATTATCGGGGGGGATGCGTCAGCGCGTGGGTTTTGCAAGAGCTTTGGTCGTAGAACCTGCTATTTTGATCATGGATGAACCGTTTTCTGCCCTGGATATTTTAACTGCAGAAAACTTACGAAATGATCTGCTAGAATTATGGTCTGCTGGAAAAACTCAAACCAAAAGCATTATTTGTGTCACCCACGATATTGAAGAAGCCATTCTTTTGGCTGATCGGGTGGTGATTTTTGCCTCGGATCCGGGACGCATCCATGCAGAATTGGCCATTGATCTGCCCTATCCCCGCGATACTCAAAGCCCAGAAGTTAGAAAATTAATCAGTCGCATCTATAATTTACTGACTGTTAGCGAAAGAGCTCGCCTAGCCAAAGCCAAAGCAAAAATTCAACCCCAGCGCTTATCGGCCCTAGAACAACACCTGGAATTTGCCTATCGCTTACCAGAAGTCAGCGTTTCTGAATTAGCAGGCCTTTTAGAATCGATGCAAGCGCATGAAACTGAAGGTTTTGTAGATTTACCTACTTTGGCCGATGAATTGCATTTGGATTTAAATAATCTTTTTCCACTGACCGAAGCCTTAGACATGTTACGTTTTACCAAAATTTCCAATGGGAACCTACAATACACAGAAGCCGGCCGAAAATTTGCGGATGCCGAAATTTTAGAACGCAAACATTTATTCGCCAAACATTTGTTAAATTATATTCCCCTGGCGAAATACATTCGTGATACGCTGGAAATTGCAGCAAGCCATCGCATCAGCGAAGAAGTTTTTCTGGAACTATTGCTTTCTAATCTCAGTGAAGAAGAGGCTGAAAAAGTACTTAAAGTGATTATTGATTGGGGTCGATATGCCGAAATTTTTGCCTATGATTTTGACGCGGGAATCTTAAGCCTTGAAAATCCTGAATAAATGTTTATCACCTCTGTTTCTCCTATTTATTTTTTTTAATACTCACCTAAGCTTTGCTGAAAACTTTAAAATTTCTATTAAAATCACTGGATTACCTGAAACAGAAAGCCAATTGGTACGTGATTCTTTAAGCATCAACAACCTTAAAACCGAACAAAGTTCTTTACAGGAGATTAAAGCCCTCTACCAACTCTCTGGCCAAGAATTAAAATTAAAATTATTAAATTTAGGCTATTTACTGGATCAATACAATTCTGATTTTAAAACAGGCCTAGATAAAAAAAATAACACTTTGGTTTTTATTAATTACCATATTCAAAAAATAAGACCCATTATCCTAGGTTCTCAAGAAATTTTGATCAATGGTAAGCCTGGTTTGTTTTTAGAAACAGAAGAAATTAATATCCCCTGGCAAATGAATCAACGTTTAAACATAGGCCTCTATGAAAAATTCAAATTAGAACTTTTGAATCAAGCGCTTCAAAATGGCTATGTTCAAGCATATTTTTCAAAGAATCAAGTGATTATTAATCCTGATGAACTGAAGGCAAAAATTATTTTACATTTAGAAACAGGCCCTTTGTTTTATTTTGGAAACATTCGGTTTGAAAGCAAAAAATATGAGAGTGCTTACTTGCAAAAATACATTCCCTTTAAACCCAATAGCATCTATACACCTAAAAATATCTTAAAATTGCAAAAAAACTTAAATAATTCTCAGTTATTCTCTAAAGTACATGCCATTGCCGAATGGGACCTGGTTCAAGACAATAAAATCCCTGTACGCGTTAAATTAAACGATTTACCTTCTAATCGCTATTTATTTGGCTTGGGTTATGGAACAGACACAGGTTTTAGAACCAGTTTAAGTTGGGAAAGATTACGTCAAACACAACCTGGACACAGGATATTAAGTGAGTTAAAATTATCTGAAAAGATATCCACAGCACAGGTTCGATACATTATAACCGGTCAAAAGACTCTTTATGATCGCATCGAATTTGCTACTCGCGCCTTTGAA
>JBJSZW010000077.1:0-5465 GCA_046090565.1 Gammaproteobacteria bacterium | reverse complement strand
CCGCCAGCGTTCAATCTGAGCCAGGATCAAACTCTTCAATTTTTAATCTTTAAGTTTAACCCCAGCAAAAAAAATTTACTTGGTACCCACATCAATTACTTATATGTCTTTTAATGAACCGGTATTTTGCTCTCTCGAGCTCTTAGCAGGGCTACCAGCCCCGCCGCTCTTGCCTCTTCTCATCAGCAAGTTTGGTCATAATAACAGCTTCAGTTTTTTTGTCAACACTTCTTCTTAAAATATTTTTTAAATCCAATACTTGAACTTTTATTATTAATATTTTTAATATAGGTCTTAATTGCACGCACTTGAAACCTTGGGGCAAATAAACTCCAAAAGGCTTCTATAGCTTGTTAGCCAAATTTTTATTTTTTCTTATAAATAAGACCAGCATTGGATTTTATCATATCAAAAGCTGTGATTTCAGGATCCATGGATTCAGAGGCACCCAGCATCAAATACCCGCCAGGTAATAGAGAATTAGCAAATTTCTTAATAATTTCTCTTTTCGTATCGTTTGAGAAATAAATTAATACATTTCGACAAAAGATAATATTAAATTTACCCAATAAAACAAAGCTATCCAATAAATTCAAATATCTAAAACTTACCCTGTCTTTTTCTCTTTTTCTAATCCCCAATAAGGACATTTTATTATTAGGATCCATGACTGATTCAAAATAAGTTTTCTGCCTTTCTGGGCTTAGGCCTCTATTAATCGCAGACGGATCATATACACCTAATTTTGCTTGTTCTAGAATCGTATTTGAAATATCTGTGCCTATAATTTGAACGCCTGCGGAAAACACCCCAGGATTGCCATTCAAATATTCTGATATACAAATACTAATAGTGTAAGGCTCCTGTCCCGAAGAGCAGGCAGCAGACCATATTTTTAAAGGCTGTTGTGCACCTATTTTTTGCTGTTTAAACTCTGGTAATATCTTTTCAGTTAAATTCGTATAGGGGTGATTGTCTCTAAACCAATTGGTTTCGTTGGTTGTCATGGCATCTACAATTGCTTCTTTGAATCTTTGATCTCGCCCTTCTTTTAATTTTTCAATCATTTCTGAATAGCTAAATAAACCATGCGCTTCTAAAATTTTATTTAAACGGCTACTCACCAGATACTGTTTATTATCACCCAAAACAATACCAGAACTCTTCGATAAGAAATTTCTAAATAAATCATACTCTATATTTGTTAGTTCATTGACTGATTTTTGCAAAGTATTCCAACACCGAATCTGCTAAAGACGTGGCTTTGAATTTAGGCAAGAACTTATTGGCTCCTACTTTTTCAACCAAAGCACTGTTAAAAACACCGCTTAAAGAAGTATGTAGTACCACATACAAATCTTTTAATCTGGGATCTGATCGCACTTCCGTTGTCAGAGTATAGCCATCCATCTCTGGCATTTCTACATCTGAAATAACCAGTAGTAATTTTGAAAGCTCCTCTGGCTGATCTGCCAATTCTTTCAAATATTCTAAACCTTCTCGGCCATTCTTCTTCAACCGAACTTGGACCCCCACTTCTTCCAAAGTATGCTTGATCTGATTGCGAGCCACTGAAGAATCGTCTACGACCAATATAAATCTGTCTTTGAGATTGGCTTTTGCTTTTTCTGTTTCCTCAGTTTTAACCAATTCCATTCTTGCTGGAGAAATTTCTTGTAGAATTTTTTCGACATCGATAATTTCAACCAAAGCATCATCTACCTGGGTAACAGCGGTTAGATAGCTTCTTTGACCGCCAATACCTGCTGGTGGTGGACGAATGGCTTCCCAGCGCATATTCACAATTTTTTCAACCATCTGCACTAAAAATCCCTGTATGGCCTGATTGTATTCTGTTATGATAATAAAACTTTTTTCAGCATTCGTAATCGGATCGCCCCCAATGGCCATGTTCATATCAATCACTGGAATGGTAAGCCCTCGAATGTGTGCAACCCCTCGAACCACTGGGTTTCTTTTCGGAATTAAAGTTAAGGGCAGGCAACGAATCACTTCTTTGACTTTAAACACATTGATTCCATATTTTTGTTTCGTATTCAATTGAAACAACAACAATTCTAAACGATTTTGTCCAACAAGTTGGGTACGCTTATTTACACTTTCTAACACACCACCCATAGGGCATTACCTCTACTGCTAAAAAATACTGTACTTATTTTTCAATATAGCACTAAAGTAATACAGATAATTTAAGTAATTTAAGCTGTAATGACTTCACGGGTTTTAGAAAACACTATCCCAGGCCATCGTTCCTGGGTTAAACTCAAATTGACATGGCTTGATGCGACATATACAAGCTTTTCTCCGCCATCTAGGGCTAAATTACTTTGATACTTGTCTTCAAAGTCTTTGAGCAATTTGGGATCGGCACTGTGTACCCAACGTATGGTACTGACATTGATATTGTCATACACACAATCCACATTGTATTCAAACTGTAAGCGATGGGCTACCACATCAAACTGCAAAACACCCACGGCGCCTAAAATAATGCGATTGTCTACGATGGGTCTGAAAACTTGAGTAGCGCCTTCTTCAGATAATTCTATCAACCCCTTTTGTAGAGCCTTGGCCTTTAATGGATCACGGGCTCGAACGGCCCTGAATAATTCTGGTGCGAAATAGGGGATCCCTGTGAAATTTAAAGCCTCACCTTGAGTAAAGGTATCGCCAATTTGAATCAGACCATGATTGTGCAGGCCTATGATATCTCCCGCCTCAGCGGTTTGGGCAATATCTCTTTCCCCCGCCATAAAAGTGAGGGCATTGTTAATAGCTAACTCTCGCCCCAGACGCACATTCTTTAATTTCATGCCCTTGGTGTATTGCCCAGAACAAATGCGCATAAAGGCAATGCGATCCCGATGCTGGGGATCCATATTGGCTTGAATTTTAAATACAAAACCGGAAAATTTTGGTTCAAGGGGTTCTACCACACGCTCTTTAGCCATTCTGGCCATGGGCTCTGGGGCGTACTGTACAAAAGCATCCAGTAAAGCCTGCACCCCAAAATTATTCAGGGCAGAACCAAAAAATACAGGCGTTAAATTGCCTGCCAAAAATTCTGCAGAATCAAAAGCATGGCTAGCAGCCAGTAGGAGTTCTAAATCAGCCTTCAATTCAGCCGCATAATCTTCACCTATGGCCTGAATGAGTTCGGGGTTATTCAAGCCCTTAATTTCTTTGCCCGCTTGAGTTCTATCGCCCTTTCCATGTTCGAATAAAGTGACTTTGTCTTCCAATAAATGGTACACCCCCTTAAAAGCCTTACCCATACCTATGGGCCAAGTCATGGGCGCGCATTTAATCTTTAGAACGCTTTCTATTTCATCTAATAATTCAATCGCCGAACGGCCTTCACGATCCAGCTTATTAATAAAGCTGATAATAGGCGTTGTACGGATACGGCAAACTTCCATCAACTTAATCGTCCGTTCTTCAACACCTTTGGCGACATCGATTACCATTAGGGCTGAATCTACTGCCGTTAAAGTTCTGTAGGTATCTTCAGAAAAATCCTCATGGCCTGGGGTGTCTAGCAAATTAAAAATTTTGCCCCCATAGGGAAACTGCATCACAGAAGTGGTTACAGAAATCCCCCTTTGCTTTTCAAGTTCCATCCAATCCGAAGTGGCATGGCGATTCGATTTTCGGCCCTTCACGGTGCCTGCTAGCTGAATCGCTCCCCCGAAAAGCAAAAGCTTTTCAGTGATAGTGGTTTTACCGGCATCGGGATGGGAAATGATAGCAAAGGTGGCTCTTTTCATTTTTTATAGCTTATTTTATCACTTAGAGCGCAGCTTGGTGTTCGCTTAAGTACTGGGCAACACCTGCGGGGCTGGCCTCCATAGCCGCTTGGCCAGGCTTCCAACCCGCTGGACAAACTTCGCCATGGGTTTCATGGTGTTGAAGGGCATCCACCAACCTAATCAACTCATCCACATTACGGCCCAAGGGTAGATCATTAATAGACTGACTTCTAACAAAACCTTTTTTGTCGATCAATACAGAAGCCCTATAAGCCACGCCTAAATCAGGATGTTGAACACCATAAGATTGGGCGATTCTGTGATTAATATCCGCCACCATGTTAAAGCTGACCTGGCCAATACCACCTTGATTAACCGGCGTATTGCGCCAAGCCAAATGTGTAAAATGAGAATCCACTGAAATAGCCATCACTTCAACGCCTCTTTCTAAGAACTGGCCCATGCGTTTGTCTAGGGCAATTAGTTCTGAAGGGCACACAAAGGTAAAATCTAGGGGATAGAAAAACAATAATCCATATCTGTCCTTAATCATTTCACTGAGCTTGAATTGGGGGCTGATTTCGCCATTGCCTAAAATAGCGGGCGCTGAAAAATCTGGGGCTTGATAACCAATTAAACAAGACATGCTAAGCTTTCTCCTGGTAATTTTGAAGGGGTAACTTTGAAAGAGAGCTTATTTTAACGTTCTTAGGCGGGAATTGCAAAATTCAGGATTTGTTGCAGATCCTCTTCTTCCCTTAAGGTGAGGATCTCAACACCCTGCTCTGTAACCACGAGGGTGTGTTCGTATTGGGCTGAGAGGGAGTGATCTTTCGTAACAGCCGTCCAGCCATCAGGCAAAATTTTCAAATCTGGCTTCCCAACATTGATCATGGGTTCTATGGTAAAAGTCATGCCCAAGGTAAGCACTGCTTTTTGGGAAGGATCATCATAATGTAAAATTTGGGGTTCTTTGTGCAAAACTTCACCAATGCCATGGCCGCAAAATTCACGAACCACAGAATAGCCATAGTGGCGGGCTTGTTTTTCAATGGCCCGGCCTATGTTGCGAATAGGGGCGCCTTCTTTCACCTCATTAATACCCAAATACAGGCATTCTTGGGCACACTGTACAATGCGCTCTCCCATTCTGGATATCTTATTGCCCACAAAAAACATTTTGCAGGTATCTCCAAAGGCGCCGTTTTTACTTAAGCTCACGTCTATATTCAGAATATCCCCATCTTTTAAGGGCTTGTCATTCGGTATACCGTGGCAAATCACATAATTGGGGGAAGTACAAATTGATTTAGGATAGCCCTTATAACCCAAAGGCGCAGGCTTAGCATCGTGCCTGATGATATATTCATGGCAAATTTCATTCAGTTTATTCGTCGTTACACCTGGTTTTACGTACTCGCCTATCATTTCCAAGGTAGAGGCCGCAATACGGCTGGCAATTCGCATTTTGCTGATTAAATCATTGAGTTCTTGACTGAGTTTCATATGCACAATTATACAGGTTTTATTTTTTTTGCAAAGAACTGTCATTTTTTGACAGTTTCAAATATTTTTTGCTTTTTATTAAATAAGACCATATAATTATGACTATAGTTGTTTTAATCTTACTTATTTTATTAACTTTATTAATCAGGTGCCTATGCAGCAAATTTCCGCTTCCGATTTCAAAACCCA